>JAFDAE010000051.1 GCA_019314005.1 Deltaproteobacteria bacterium
TCACCCTGGTCTATCTGGATTTCCTATTCCCCGGACCTGGTTCACTGGGGCGATTCACGGGTGATTATGAAGCCGGTTTCCTATCACTGGGATGAAATGAAAATCGGGCCAGGCGCACCGCCCTTCAAAACCGACAAGGGCTGGCTGCATATTTACCATGGAGTTTTTAAAACTATGGCTGGGGCGGTGTATCGCCTTGGCGCGGCCCTGCACAGTCTTAATGATCCGGCAAAAATTATCGGCGTTTCCGATCAGTGGATACTACAGCCCGAGGATACCTGGGAGGTGAGCGGCTACGTGCCCAATGTTGTTTTTACATGCGGCGCTGTTCCCGAAGACGACGGCACGGTAAAAATATACTGGGGCGGCGCTGATACGGTCATGTGCGCCGGCACGGCAGTGATTGATGACCTTGTGCAGTTATGTCTGACAAATAATAGGAGGCTGTAAAAACCTGAGCAGTTACCTCAAATCAACATATATTATCAAGGAGTCATGTCTGATGCCCGAAAAAAGAGTATCGCGTCCAAAAGTTAAACGTAAAAAGAAAAAAATCCTGGGTGATACCTCACACGTTATAACCCGCCTTCATATTCCCCACGGCGCGCATCGCATATCTAAAATCATTCAACGCATAGTGGACTTGCCCGACACCACGGCAGAAAACCTTCTTGCACAAATAATGCTTGATTTTTCGGAGCGGCACAAAGACATCAGACGCGTTTTTGGGCTTCACCTGAATGAGGTAAGAGATTATGTTCCTCGGGATGCCGTGCTCAGCGAAACCAAAAAGGCTCTCATCGGGGCCTATTTTACCATGGAGTACTCCATTGAATCGGCCGCCCTTTTTAACCCTTCAATCGTCCCACATCCTGACCAAAGCCATCTGGACAAAGGCAGCCTGCGCTTTATCATGAGCCTGCGGGCAATCGGCGAAGGCCATGTCTCCTCTATTGTATTTCGCAGCGGCGTCCTTGACCGGCACAATACGTTTCTCTTCGACCCGGCCAGCGATTATGTCGAAAGGCCGGACGTTCGTTTAAATCCGGTTTACGACCGGCATCTCTTCCTTTTGAAACTCAACGAAATGGAGGCCTGCAATGAGGTAACAGCTCATCTTCTTGACCAGTTGCCGGAAGATTTCACCTATAATGAATTAAAAGAAGAAATTGAAGCGCTTCGCGCAAGACCCGTTTCCCCTGAGGCGCGTCAAAGCGAAACCTTCGAGATCATGTACTGGCTTGCCAATTCCAATTATGAGTTGAATTTCCGACCCGATCACCGAATATCTGAACGGGTTATCTTTCCGGTTTCGGAAAACGAAAGCAGCGGCATTGAAGACGCCCGGTTCGTGCAGTTTTTTGATGACAACGGCGAAGTTACCTATTATGCGACCTATACGGCTTATAACGGCTTTAGAATCCTCCCGCAGCTCATTGAAACAAAGGATTTTATCAAATTTAAAATAATGACCCTCAACGGCAAAGCAGTACAAAACAAGGGCATGGCTCTTTTTCCGCGCAAAATTGACGGCAACTACGTTATGCTCTCGCGCCAGGACGGTGAAAATAATCATATCATGTTCTCAGACAATATCCATTTCTGGCAGGAGTCCGAAATCATCCAGGAGCCCACACGTCCCTGGGAATTCATTCAGATCGGCAACTGCGGCTCACCCCTGGAAACCGATGAAGGCTGGCTCGTACTCACCCACGGTGTCGGTCCCATGCGTCAGTATTGCATCGGCGCCATGCTGCTTGATCTTGAAAACCCGGCAAAAATCATCGCCCGGCTTGAAGAGCCGTTAATTACCCCGCGTGAGGAAGAGCGCGAGGGGTATGTCCCTAATGTCGTTTATACCTGCGGCGCGATTTTCCACAATAACGACTTGATCATTCCCTATGGCATGTCTGATATTACATCCGGCATTGCAACTGTTGGAGTAAGCGAATTAATTAACTGCATGCACACGGTATCTTAATGATCTTAGGATTGGCGCTCATAAAGCAGAGAAGATAATGGGGTCGGGCCATGCTGGACTGAAAGGGATCGCTCTAATGACGGCTACGAATAGTTTCGAAAAACGCATAGAGTCTATAAGCGATAACGGACTGTGGGCCTCTGACATCGAGACAATACAGGTCAACGTGGGATTGCGCTGCAACCAGCAGTGCACACATTGCCACGTGGAGGCATCGCCTCACCGTACCGAGATGATGGAATGGCCGACCATGGAGTTGGTCCTTGACGCGGCCGGTAATGTTGAATGTAAGCTGGTTGATCTGACCGGCGGAGCACCCGAGCTCAATCCCCATTTCAGGCGCTTTGTGGAAGCGCTACGCAAAGGGGGGCATCGCGTGCAGGTACGTACCAACCTTACCGTGCTCCTGGAAGCAGGGATGGAGTCGATGCCTGAGTTCTTCCGGGACCAGGGGGTTCAGCTCGTGGCGTCCCTGCCGTGTTATCGCCGGCAGAACGTTTGCGCACAACGGGGCGAGGGGGTCTACGAGAAAAGCGTCGAGGCCATGAGGCGGTTGAACACCCTGGGGTATGGTATTGATTCCGGCCTGCCTCTTCACCTGGTGTACAACCCCATCGGGCCGGTTCTGCCTCCCGAACAATCAGGGCTTGAGGCAGACTATCGCCGCGAGTTGGGCAGACAATTCGGCATTACCTTCACCCAACTCATGACGATCGCGAACATGCCCATCGGGCGATTTTTAAAGAGGTTGCAGCGAGAACACCAGGCGCAGAACTATATGCGGCTTCTCCAAGAATCGTTCAACTCGCAGACGTTAGATGGTCTGATGTGCCGACATCAGATCAGTATCCGCTGGGACGGTACACTTTACGACTGCGATTTCAATCTGGCTCTCGGTTCTTCGGTCGATCATGGGGCGCCGAATCACATCCGGAGTTTTGACCCCTCTGCTTTGGCAACGCGGAGAATCGTTACGGGAAACTATTGTTTCGGGTGTACGGCCGGGTACGGCTCTTCGTGCGGGGGCGCACTCGTCAGTGCCGACACGAAAAGCAACCAAGCATGCATCAGTGTGAAGGATACCACTCAAAAACGAGAATCTGTAAAGGAATACTATGGAAGGATCCTTAGCGGAAATCGGGACCTGAAGACCAGCGCATGCTGTTCCACCGAGTCCTTACCGTCACATCATCGCAAAATATTGCAGGAGATCGACGGAGAGATCCTTAGCAAGTTTTACGGATGCGGTTCCCCTATACCATTAGAACTTGAAGGGTATGCGGTCCTTGACCTCGGGTGCGGAACGGGTCGGGACGTATACTTGGCCTCTCGTCTCGTAGGGCCGGACGGTTTTGTTGTTGGTGTGGACATGACCGATGAGCAGCTGGACGTAGCCCGTCGTCATGTGGATACGCAGACGAAGCGATTCGGACTTCCAAAACCAAATGTGGAATTCAAGAAGGGATATATCGAAGATCTTAGCGAGATAGGCATTGCGGATAATTCCGTGGACGTGGTCGTATCGAACTGCGTCATCAATCTTTCCCCTGACAAACGCTCGGTCTTCTCCGAAATATTTCGGGTGTTGAAGCCAGGGGGAGAACTCTACTTCGCTGATATCTTTTCAGGCCGCCGGATACCGGATCATCTCGGCGCCGATCCGGTCTTGTCCGGAGAATGCCTGGCCGGCGCTCTGTACGTGGAAGATTTCAGAAGATTGCTCCGGGAAATAGGGTGGATGGATTACCGTGTGGTTTCCAAAAGGCAGGTCGAACTTAAGGATCCTGAGGTGGAGGCCCGTGTCGGCATGATCGATTTCTATTCCATGACAATCCGTGCCTTTAAGTTGCCAAGCCTGGAAGATATCTGTGAGGATTACGGCCAGACAGCAATATACCTGGGCACTCTGAGCGAATCCCCTCACCGGTTTGTTCTGGACGACCACCACACTTTTGTTGCCGGCAAACCGATGTTGGTCTGCGGCAACACCGCGGCTATGATTGACGAGACCCGTTTCGCAAGGCATTTCAAAATCATAGGTAACAGGAGTACGCACTACGGGCCCTTTGATTGCGGACCGGCGAGAGTTACACTTCAGAGTGAAGACGGCGGCCTGAGCGGTTCATGTTGTTGAAGGGTCGCTAAGGCCTCCTTTGCCAGACCACCCACACTGCAAGTAACCAGTTTACGGTTCAGATAAAGCTCAACTTCGCCGTCATCACTTACAAAGCTTTCAAGTCGTGCACGGGCCGGTTCGGTCCCAAGTAATCCCAATGCCCATATAGCAAGCCCCCGGACCATGGAATCTCTGGATTCCAGATAGAGGGGAAGGTCATGGGCAACACCTCTTGATTGTAATAGATGCGGTCGCACCTGGGCCAATCTCCCAATGCCCCAGACCACCCCCCGTTGCAATATTTCATGTTCCAGGAAGTTTGCATCCTCCCTCATATAAGAAATGAGAATGTGGACATATTCTTCTGCGAGCCTCTCATGGCAAGCCATAATCTCGGCCATAGCCTCAGGGGCACCCCAGCCGATACCGCCGGATTCATCATTGAGCATCCACATGAATCGTCGCATTATGACACGGGCCGATTCCATATCCTTTTCAGCAAGATTTGCGACAGTTACGCCTAAGGCCGTGACCGCCCGCCATTTTATTCTCTGATCATGGTGGCAGAGAAAAGATACAAGAGGATTTACTACCCGGCGGCCCGGCAATAGGCACAATTCGTTCAATGTTTGATCAAAATCGTCCCGATTGAGAAGGTCTAAAACCTTGCGTTTGAGGGCCCGGCTGCTATGCTTTCCAGGTTCCATTTATCCTTCCCTGTCTACCTCGCACTCTGCCACTTGATGCAGTCGGTCGGACAATTCTTAATAGCTTCGGCCACCTCTTCTTCCGAATACTCGGAAAGATCAACCACCTCGATGTAGCCCGCGGCATTCCGCCTGAAAATAGCAGGACATGCTTCTATACATGCATCACAATCAACGCATTCACTCAGATCAATCACTGGAAGCTTCATTATCTTGCGTTGCTTTTTGTTACGGTTCAGGGGACTTCCCTTCATAAGCGCTAAGTTGTTTTGTAAACGTTCACAGGTGACATTTATGCCGTACGGAATTGTTTTGAAAGATGAACGTCGAACATATTAAAAGATGAACGTCCAACATCGAACGTCGAACGTCCAACGTCGAATAATGATGTCGCTCCGCTTCTCAAATTTTTTAAAATCGAAAAAAAAGCCAATACCGAATACTCGAGCAGCTTTTCTTCCAGGTCATAAGTCTGTTTCTTCATCTTTTCCCATTCAACATTCGATGTTGGACGTTCGATGTTCGATGTTCATTTTTTTTAGTAAACCTTCCACAGTCCATCCGGTGCAAAAATAACTTAGCGCTTATGGGGCTTCCCTTTGTTTTCCCACGGAAAGATCTACCGCTGATTAATCAGATAATCATACGCCGCCAGCGCTGCCTTGGCCCCTTCGCCGGCAGCAACAATTACCTGCTTAAATGGGACATCGGTGACATCTCCGCAGGCAAAAACACCCGCCATCCCGGTTCGACACCTGTTGTCGACTACGATCTCCCCCTGACGGTTGGTTTCTAACACATCAAGGACCAGATTAGAATTAGGCAGAAGCCCGATCTCAATAATGATGCCCTCCACATTTAGACTTCTGGCCTCGTCCGTTTTCAGTGACCTAATCTCAATACCTTCCACTACCGAGTTTCCTATAACCCTGGTGGTATCATATTCGGTTAAAATTTCTACATTCTGATAACTCTTCACCTTATCTTGAAGCACAAGGTCTCCGGTCAGTGGGGTTAAGGATACTAAGTATACTTTGCCGGCAATCTTAACAAGGTCGATCACCGCCTCCAAGGCTGAATTGCCACCTCCAATCACTGCCACGTCAGCTTCTGCAAAAAGTGGGGCATCACAGGTCGAACAGTAACTCACCCCTCTACCTATCAGAGCCTTTTCGCCTGGGACATTGAGTGGCCTTGGCCGTTTCCCGGTAGCAATGATAACGGTCTTGCCAAAATATGTTTTCCCCATGCCGGTGGTGACCCTCTTTATTTTACCGCTCATTTCAAGAGCGCTGACCTCTGTGCCTATTATTTTCTCGACTCCATACTTTTCAACATGCTCATCAAATTTTTTGATCAGGTCAGTCGTATCTATCTGGCTGAAACCGAGGTAATTTTCTATATCATAGGTCCAGACCACTTGCCCTCCAATGTCCTTACTGATAATCAGGGTCTTCAGGAGCTTTCTGGCAGTATAAATGGAAGCACACAAGCCGGCCGGCCCTGCTCCGAGGATAATGACGTCATAGAGTGGGGATATTGCTTCTTTTTTTTCAAGGCCAAGTCGTTCGTTTAACTCGCCAGTGGCCGCCAGACTCACCAAATCGCTGTAGCCCCCTAATGGTTTGCCCTTGACCAGTATCTGGGGCAGAGAACCGCTTCCGGTCTTTTCCCGCATCTTACGCCACTCTCTTGATCCGGGCTGGACCTCGATTTCTTCAAAACTTATTCCGTTATCCCTCAAAAATGACTTTGCCTTGGAACAAAAAGGGCATCCTTGCGTGGAATAAACTGTTATATCTTCCATAGGCTTTCCGCTTCCTTTATTTTGGTTGAGAAAACCTGGTCCTCAGGCCAGGTCAGAGAAGATTGGCTTTGACATTACTACTTAAGAAGTTTGAAGTGACTAAAGTGAACTAAAGTGCCTAAAGTTACGGAGTGCGCCATTCGGCGCAGTCAATAGATATTACTGCCTACCTTGACGAGGTCAGTGAGCCGCCTACAATACTCGTCTCCATCGGACAAAGTATATCAAATTGACACACTACCTCAACTTTAGGCACTTTAGTTCACTCCACACTTTAGTCACTTCTACTCTGGAATCTCTGAACTTTGTATCAGGCAAGTAAGAGCCTGTTCCAGGCGATTACTATCGAAGCCTATCATCACCTCATTGCAAGCATGTATCACCGGTACGCTCCGCGCGCCACCGGTTATCCGCTGCATTTCCTTCAGCGCTTCCCGGTCTTTAGTAACATCGTACGCGATAAAATCAACTCCCTTTTGCTCAAGGAACTCCTTGGCCATTTTGCAGTAGGGTCACGTAGGTGTAGTGTAGATCTTGACTTTTTCACTCATGGCAGGTCCTCCTTATTCTTCTTTTTCAAACTGGTCTTGTGTCGCTCCGCATACAGGGCATACCCAATCATCCGGCAGATCTTCAAATGCTGTCCCAGGTTCCACATCATTGTCAGGGTCTCCCTCTGCCGGATCATATACATAGCCGCAAACACTACATACATACTTGTCCATAGAGTTAGGTCTCCTTTCTATTAATAAAAATGAAGTTTCTTTTTGAAATCCGTGTCAAAAAAATCATTAAACCTGCCTTGCCCATAATCTCCGCAAACGCAACGAATTACTCACCACGGAAACCGAGCTCATGGCCATTGCGGCTGCCGCGAACACAGGATTCAAGAGAATTCCGAAGAATGGATATAGTATCCCTGCTGCAATCGGAATCCCGAGGCTGTTGTAAAAAAATGCCCAAAAAAGATTCTGTTTGATTACTCGCATGGTCTGAAACGAGAGCCTTATGGCTGCGGGAACCGATCGCAAATCATCTCTGATTAGAGTGATGTCACTCGCTTCCATGGCTACATCTGTCCCTGCCCCGATAGCAATCCCGATATCGGCCGTAGTCAATGCCGGAGCATCATTAATTCCATCTCCAACCATAGCAACAATATAGCCTTCCTCCTGGAGACTACGTATCTCGCTTGCCTTATCACCTGGAAGAACTTCGGCCAGGACCTTGTCAATCCCAACTGCATCACCAATAGTACGAGCGGTCTTCTCATTATCCCCTGTGATCATGGCCACATTCAGTCCCATGTTTTTCAACGTGGCAACTGTTTCTTGGGCCGAGTCCTTGGGCACGTCTGAAAGGGCAATCACGCCCATAACCCGCCCATAACCGGCCACAAAAATAGATGTTTTGCCCTCATTTGCAAGCGCCTTTGCTCTCTGGTCGAGACCGTGGAATTCGATCCCCTCTTTTTCCATAAGCCGCTGATTTCCTACAAAGACCTCCCTGTCATTGACGAGTCCTCTGGCCCCGAGGCCGGAAAGCGCTTCAAAATTGTCGACAGCAGAAAACACCACATGTTCCTCGCGGCTTTTTCCAACAATGGCCTGTGCCAGAGGGTGTTCTGAAACGGCTTCAATAGAGGCGGCGATCTCAAGGACGTCTTTTTCAACAACGCCCTCTGTCGGTACGATGTCCGTGACCTCAGGTTCTCCTCTGGTCAAGGTCCCGGTTTTATCAAAGACAATTGTGGTAAGCTTGTGCGCCTTTTCCAGACTTTCTCCCCCTTTTATTAAAATACCACTCTCAGCTCCTAATCCGGTTCCCACCATCACCGCGGTCGGCGTTGCCAGGCCCATAGCGCATGGACAGGCAATGATAAGAACAGACACAAAGTTTAAGAGGGCTCGACTGAATATCGGCTCAGGTACAATGAAATACCATATTATGAATGTGAGGACTGCTATACCGAATACCACCGGTACAAAAATGGATGCCACCTTGTCTGCTACTCGCTGGATAGGGGCCTTTGAGCCCTGGGCCTCTTCCACTAACTTTATGATCTGCGCCAGCGCCGTTTCGGCTCCTACCTTGGTCGCCTCAAAGGTAAAGCTCCCGCTTTTATTCAACGTGGCGGCAAATACTTCATCTCCCTTCTCCTTGGCCACAGGGATGCTTTCTCCGGTAAGCATTGATTCGTCTACTGAAGACTTGCCTGAGACAATCACGCCGTCCGTGGGAATTTTTTCTCCTGGCCTGACCAGGATTAGATCGCCTTTCACTACATTTTCAATCGGGATATCGGTCTCGTTTCCATCTCTTATCACACGCGCGGTCTTTGGTTTGAGCCCCATCAACCTCTTGATAGCCATCGAGGTCTTTCCCTTTGTCTTGGCCTCTAAAAGTCGTCCCAATAAAATAAGAGTGATGATCATGGCTGCGCCATCAAAATAGACATGCGGGGTAATGCCCGAGCCCGCAAAAAATTGAGGCCGGAATGTGGTCAATGTAGAATAGAGATAAGCCGACAGGGCACCCACGGCAACCAGGGTGTTCATATCCGTGGTCTTTTGCTTTGCTGCTTTGAGAGCGCCCAGGTAAAATCGGCTTCCTACCCAGAACACCACAGGAGTAGTCAGGACAAAAAGGGCCACCAGCATAATATGCCTGGGGATGCGCATGAGGAAGGGAAACCAATGCTGCATGGAGCCCATGAATATAAGTATACTGAGAACTACGCCAACACTGAATTTGAGTTTGAGCTCTTTGATCTCTTTTTGACGAGCCGCCTCCACAGGGTCCTCAAGAGTTTCGCCGAGCACACCCAAAAACTCATACCCTGTGTCAGCAATCACCCTCTTTATCGCTTCCAGACTGTCGTCTTCCGGGAAGAGTCAGCTATGTCTTGCGTCGTCCTCACCACTTCATAGCCAATGTCCTTCACCTTCTCCGTCATCACATCCGTGCCAACGATGGAAGGATCATATTCCACGGTCGCCTTCTCTGTGGCAAAATTTACCGAGGCGTTGTGCACACCGTCAAGACCCTTGAGCCCTTCCTCCACACGGAGAACGCATGTCGCACATGTCATGCCCCTGACGTTTAGCGTGACCTTATGATTCGACTTCATATCCTGCCTTTTTTATCTGTTCCCGGATTTTTTCCATGTCGGCCGGTCCGGCTTCATCAAATGTAGCCTCCCCTTTTTGGAGATCGACCCTGACATTTTTGACTGCGCCGATCTCTTCCAATGCCTTGGTCACAGCCATGACACAATGATTACAGGTCATCCCTTTTATCTTGATGGTCGTCATGCTATTCTCCCTTCATTCATTGAAACAACTCACCGGAAATTAAGAAGGCGATAATCGCTTTATGCAAAAGTTATGAATAGTGAAGTTTATGTAATGAGAGCTTTGCACAACGCGACATTTTTTTGTCAGACAAGGAAGGCGAAAATCTTAACCGTCGGAATACATTAGATATTTTTAGGATTAAGATTTGAAGCCTGATGCAGCATCACGGACACGAAGTGAAGCGTCAGCGCTCATAATGGCAGTTGTGCAAAGGTCTCGTAATAATGATAAGGTTACTTGTCGGATAGAGTTTCAGAGTTGGCACTATTATTTAATAAATATAACATAAAATCACATAATAAGGCAACAAGACTTTTTAACCCGGATTTTGGGTAAATCATCATCATTGACCAGAAAGCGAAAGGTTGGTATAAAATTTTTTTGCAACAAGGGTGACGGTTTCGTAAACAGTGATGACTGCGTAAAAAATCTTCAAACAGGGAAAAAGGCTGATGGAAGCTGTTACTATACATCTTAAAAGCGCGATCGATCGCACGTACGATATTCTGATTGAACCAGGCCTGATCAGGAAGGTCGCAAAAGATCTCAAAAAACAAGAGATAGGACACCGGTATCTTGTAGTGACCGACACCAACGTAGCTGATTTGATAGGGAAAAATTTTATTGAATCGTTACGGGCAGAGGGGCTTCAGTGCGACCTTTTTGCCATACCGGCGGGAGAGGAATCGAAGCGCTGGGAGACTGTGTTGCGGATTGCAGACAGGATGACCACCTTAGGGCTGGACCGCGGATCGGCTGTTATTGCCCTGGGGGGAGGCGTTGTGGGTGATATAGCGGGTTTTTCGGCCGCGATATACATGCGGGGCATTCCCTACATTCAGGTCCCTACCACCCTCCTTGCGCAGATCGACAGCAGCGTCGGAGGCAAGACAGGGATTGATACCGAACACGGCAAAAACCTGTTGGGAGCCTTTCACCAGCCGGCAAGGGTGTACATTGATCCGGACCTTCTCAACACCCTTCCCGAGGCGGAGATTAAAAATGGTCTGGCAGAAATGATCAAATATGCCGTTATCAAGGATTCGGAATTGTTTGAGACTTTAGAAAACTCGCGAGACCAAGTCATGCAGCTTGAGGCGTCTTTGATAACAAGGCTTATTACCCGATGCTGTGAGATCAAGGGAGAGGTTGTGGAGAAAGACGAAAAAGAGGGAGGGCTGAGGCGGATATTAAATTTCGGGCATACCATCGGACACGGGATCGAGGCCGCCTCTGGCTTTACGATCCCGCATGGAGCAGCGGTATCTATAGGAATGGCGGCGGTGGCAAAGTTGTCCCGGGTCGAGGGGTTTATTTCTGAAGATGTTGAGCAGAAGATTGTAGACCTTCTAAGACAATACCGTCTCCCTGTAGAGGTCCCTTCTTCCATAAAATGGAACACTGTATTTCATCATATGAAATCGGACAAGAAGTTTGTAGGGGGCATTTCCTTCTTTGTTCTGGTAAAAAGGATCGGAGAGGTTTTTGTATACGACAAACTGGGCCTGGAGAGGGTTGAGGCTGTTTTATCGGACAGCAACTTCTCAAAAAAGTCGGGGTAATATTTGACACCACGGCCATCGGCAAGGACAATTACTTCACTTCGGTTTCCAATGCCTTAATCAGGTATGCTATTGGTCTTGACACTAAATGGCTGGATCCCTGCGTTCAGCAATTATCCTTGCCGATGGCCTTTCAGTTGTCCGAACTTTTTGAGAAGTTACGTCGAATAGAAGGTGATGTCAAAATATCGCAAGAAAAAGGAAGAAAGAACAAAGAAAGGATGCTGCTGCCATATTTGCGGTGGCAAGTCAGGCTTTTGCTGGAGCTGTAAATGTGGTTTCCAGATCTGCACAAAATGTATGGAGGGAAACCTGGAACTTTTTTCCTGTAATGGAATAACCTGGTTCTGTCCGGACTGTGATGAGTGGCATGTTTTTTAAAGTGGCAATTAGGACGCAGATTTTCGCTGATGCTCGCAGATAACTATTTTTTCAATTCAGTTATTTCTTTAAGGTTTAAAATCCTGCCAATCTGCGTGCATCTGCGTCCAAAATGGAAAATCCTATGTTGCTAAGTTATAAAAAGGAGTTGGAGTAAAGATATGAATATGGAATTAAAGATAGCATTATTAAAAAACATTTATACCTCTTATGACAAATTTTCCAAAGAGGTTAAGAATGTCTGCGCAATCGGATGCGCTTCGTGTTGTACGCAGAATGTGTCCGTGACCACACTGGAGGCATATTATATTTTGGAATGGTTAAAAGAGAACGATAAACTCGATCTGCTGAAATCTGTAGAACAAATCTCCAACGAGAACCTTTCCAAACCCGCTATAACCACCAATGAATTGGCATACAGGTGTCTGAATCAGGTCGAACCCCCGGATGAAGAGGTCCCTAACCCATCAGACCCCTGTCCTTTTCTGGATGAAAAGGAGAAAAAGTGTCTGATTTATGAAGTAAGACCATTTGGCTGCAGGGCTTTATTTTCAGAAAAAAAATGTGATGAGACGGGACACGCCATTGTAGATCCTGTTCTTTTCACAATAAACAGCACCCTTCTGCAGGTTGTTGAACACATAGATTCAAAGGGCCTGTTCGCAAATATGATAGATATGCTCGTGTTCCTTAAGGATAAGAAAAATTCCGATGAGTATGGCCATAATGAGACGCTACCACCCTCTAATCGTTTTCTGCAAACCAGACTGATACCGGGTTTTATTATTCCTCCTGATCACGAACATAAGACCCTTTCCGTATTGAACAAGCTATACAATACATGGGTTGGCAATACCACATTTAGAGATATTATTATGGGAACTGGATCGTAGATTAAATTGCAGTTTGGACGCAGATGAACGCAGATTGGCAGGATTTTAAATTGAAAGGACCAACTGATTTGAGAAAATAGTTATCTGCGAGCATCGGCGAAGATCTGCGTCCTAAACCTGTTTACAATCGGTTATTACCTTATGAGCTATGATCTTCTAATTCATAACGGCACTATCATCACGATGGATCCTGGTTTCGATGTGCTTGACAAGGGATTCGTCGGGGTTAGCAACGGCGTTATCAAAGAGGTTACGCCCCAAAAAGATGATGCCCCCCTGCCGGAGGCAAGGGAGAGCATAGATGCCCGGGGTGGTATTATAATGCCGGGCCTTGTAAACACCCATACCCATGCCCCTATGAGCCTGTTTAGAGGTTTGGCGGACGACCTTCCCCTTATGAAATGGCTCAATGAATATATCTTCCCTGCAGAGTCTCGCTTCATTAATCCTGAGTCAGTGTTTGCCGCGTCGCTTCTGTCGTGCGCAGAGATGATTTTGTCCGGCACGACCTGCCTTTGTGATGGGTATTTTTTTGAGGATAAGGTGGCAGAGGCTGTCCACAAAATCGGTATGAGAGGGGTGCTTGGACAGGGGGTCATAGATTTTCCTGCGCCTGGCGTGCCTGACCCGAAGAAGAATATCGATGCCGCGGAAAGGTTCATGACAAATTGGACCGGTGTTTCTCCGTTGATCACTCCCGGTCTTTTTTGCCATTCGCCATATACCTGTTCCGAGCAGACATTGAAAGCCGCAAAGTCCCTTGCTAACAAGAAGAGGGGCCTTTTTCAGATACATGCGGCAGAAACAAGAGCTGAGCTGGCTGAAATCCAAAAAAGGTACCAGTCAACACCGATTCAGTACCTGGACCGGATCGGGATTATTGATGACCATACCCTTCTGGTCCATGCGATCTATTTGAATGAAACAGATATGGAACGTATTCAAAACCACGGCGCAAAGATCTCCGTCACCACTGAAAGCGAAATGAAGCTTGCATCCGGCGTGGCCCGGATACCGGAACTAATAGAAAGAGGGATTACAGTAGGACTCGGCACAGATGGATGCGCCAGCAATAACGATCTCGACCTTTTCCAGGAGATGGGGATGACGGCCAAGCTTCAAAAGGTACAGACCGGAGATCCCACCGTGATGGATGCCAGAGCTGTTGTGGCCATGGCGACTATTGAGGGGGCCGAGGCGATTGGTCTTGGCTCCTTGATCGGCTCCATAGAGGTAGGTAAACGAGCTGATATGATTGTTATCGACACCCGCAAACCCCATCTTACGCCTATGTATCACCCCTACTCGCATTTAGTGTATGCGGCATCAGGTTCTGATGTTAATGATGTTATAATAGATGGAAAGATAGTAATGAAAGATCGGGAACTAAAGACAATCGACGTTCAGGAAGTTATGGCGACAGTAAATCGGCTGGGGGCCATGGTTGCGGCCGGCTAATTATCTATATTGTCTTGCCAATGTAGTGTTGAATCTTGGGATGGTTCCGTTGTGGGCAGTATATCCTTAAAAAAGTTTATGCACTCTTTAAGATTTTCTAAATCGAACGCAGTCAAGTCTACAAATTCTACGCCGACTCCGTCATCTGCAATTCGCATAACCTTGCTTTTTATTTCAATGGGCACCGGTCGTGTTGGGATGTTTATGGTTATGTAAAATTCCTCCTCTTTTTTAAACAAGGATGGGTCCGCCTTAAGAAACATCCCATGGAGGCTGATGTCTTTTGAGATAGTCCCTTTGATACGGCCATCACATATGATATCTAAGTAGCAACTTAATCGGGGATATTCCCTTTGTTCCTCCATATGTCTTTCCCTTCCCACCAAGTTATAAATGGAGTGGGCGTATAAGAGTTGTGCAGAAGACGCCTCTATTTACCTGTCGGTTTAGAAAGGATAAAGCTTAAGCCATTGGGCTCACAAAATTCCGGATTAATAGGAACCTTGTATTTTTCCATGATGAATGAAGGGATAAATGACATGTGGGAAGGACGGGAGTAAATTATATGACCAGACGGGGAGGTTTCCCAGCCGGTGAGAATGTGGTCTCCAGACGTTTATGCCTTCGCAAAGGCCTGCACTGCTGAATACAGTTTATCTGAATGTTGGTTCAAATGTTGCAAAATTACGGTGAAGTCAGGGTCGCTTTCACTATAGATATCAAGAGATTCAGCGAGAACATTCTTCCAGTCATCTCTGGTAAGACTCTGCAAGATATCGATAAATTCTTCCACCCTTACATGGGAGAATTCTCCAACTTTTTCTTTTATCTTTAAAGCATCAAAGAAACCCTCGACTACTCCATCAATACAAAACTCCTCAGCCCATACAATGTCTCCTGTACCATCCAATCGATCAAGCCGCATTCTGACAGTTAGATTGCATAGAAAATGTATGAGCGCTGCAAGCTTATTATTGGGCTCGTCTGTTGAAAAGGCTATCATCGGATCATAGCCTCGTACCGTGATCAATTTAACAGCTATTTGCCCATTATCAGGATCTGCCCTGACGATGAAATCTCCTGCCGAATGATGCCATGGGAAGATTTGCCTAAAGGTATCGATGTCATAATAAAGCGTGAGAATATTTGCCACTTGTTTGTATATCTCGCGGCCCTGTCTGTCGGAGGCAAACTTATAACCGTGATCATAGTCCCAGATAATTACCTTCTGTTTGGAGTCTATCGGGTCCACAGAGAGGTGGAACTCGTGATAACCGGTAAACCATTCCCCCAAAAACATCAGCGCTGACTCTTCCCTACTTTCTCCCGTCTGATATTTTTCTTCTCCCTTAAAGTATACATGGGGCAAAAAAGAAGGGAATTTTTTATGTAACTGTTTCAACACGGCAAACTCTCGATTCATACAATCTTTGCCATGCGGAGAGAATGTAACGTTTACCGCGAATCTGATTACTGTCTCCTTAAGGTATAATTCTATTTTTGCTACATGGTACATGGCCCCATGTTTTTCCGAGCGTATAATAATTTCATCGACATCCCTTAGTGTAACCGTGTTCCCTACTCGATTGCTAACCGCTTCGAGCAATAATTTGTAAGAATCACGAGATATGAACTGTTTGACCATGCGTAAATAGCGGCCATATGTCAGTCTTGGTTCGGTTCCTTGCTCCGTCTTGGCGGGTATACCGGCAGCATCCGAGCGTGTCAGTACCAGGGGGGTGTTCTCTTTGGCTTCATCAATAACAACATCTCCATCAGGCGATGATGCTAAATATCTTATCGGTGGTTCGGAACGGGAGACCTTCATTGGGTTGTATCCTAATATTGATGAGTCAATTTCAAAACGTCCCCCTTTACCCGATCGCCGACTTCGCCATAGTAGCCTTGGCTACGACGGCTGAATCGGTGTCAGGCGGAAATTCTAAGCCTCGAAATACGTCAAGTATTCCTGCGGGTTATAATTTTCGCCTTCCTTGACCTTGGGCAAAGTTGAACATTTTGAAACTGGCTCTTGATGATTTCGTATAAAATAAGGTAATAGCTATGAACGGTTGTATATCGTATAGGAAAGAGCGGTGTCAAACAAGCTTGCTTTTAAACAAATAAATATCTATTATTTAGTAGGCAAGATCAACAGGATTATCACGATTTCTCTTTTTTAAAAATATCCTGTTTTATCCTGTCAAAAAATTTTTGCCAAACTGTCAGAGGTGCTATCTTATGGAGCAAACAGCAGACAGAATCCCCTGTTTTAAGGCATACGATATCCGGGGAAGGATACCGGATGAGTTACACCCTTTCCTGGCATACCAAATCGGCCGGGCCTATGCGGGATTTATCCGTCCGAAACGCGTTGTTGTAGGACATGACATACGTCTTTCAAGCGCTGAACTTAGCGAATCACTCACAGAGGGCCTTACCGAAAGCGGAGTAGATGTCTTTGATATCGGGATGTGCGGGACCGAACAGATCTACTTTGCCACCTTTCACGAAGAGATGGACGGCGGGATTATGATTACCGCCAGTCACAACCCCCGTGATTATAATGGGATGAAACTTGTCAGAGAGGAGTCACGCCCCATCAGCGGAGACAGCGGCCTTCGAGAAATAGAGGCCATGATTGCAAACAAAAAACTTCCCTCTCTTTTGATGTCCGGCTCGGTTCATACGCTGGATATTCAAAAGGACTACATTGAGCATCTGCTCAGTTATGTGGATCGATCCGTATTGAAGCCTTTCAAGGTGGTAGTCAACGCTGGCAATGGTTGCGCGGGGCCTGTAATTGACCTCCTCGAACCGCACCTGCCTTTTAATTTCATAAAAGTATTTCACGAACCTGACGGAACATTTCCCCATGGCATTCCGAATCCGCTTCTCCCTGAAAATCGCGCCGTAACCATGGAAGCAGTCAAAAAGCACCGTGCGGACATAGGCATTGCCTGGGATGGAGATTTTGATCGCTGCTTCTTATTTGATGAAAACGGGGCATTTATAGAAGGCTACTATATAGTTGGTCTCCTGGCAGACGCGATGCTTCGCCGTCACTCCGGAGCCAAGATCATTCACGATCCTCGCCTGACATGGAACACCATAGAGATCGTTAAAAAAAATGGAGGAATCCCTGTCCAAAGCAAGACAGGGCACGCCTTTATCAAGGAGCGGATGCGTGCCGAGGACGCGGTATACGGTGGAGAGATGTCAGGGCATCACTACTTCAAAGATTTTGCGTATTGCGACAGCGGGATGATCCCGTGGCTCTCTGTCCTTGAAACCATGAGCAAAACCGGAAAACCTCTCTCCGAATTAGTGAGCGAGCGGATGAAACAGTTTCCGGCCAGCGGTGAGATCAACCGTAGACTTCAGGACCCTGACGCAGCTATTCAACGAGTCGAGAACGCTTTTAAAGAAAGCGCCCTTTCTGTTGACTACACGGATGGTGTAGGCATGGAATTTGACCGATGGCGGTTCAACCTCCGTAAGTCCAATACCGAGCCGGTATTACGATTAAATGTCGAGTCACGGGAAGATAGTGATTTGATGAGGCAAAAAACAGAAGGTATATTGGAGCTTATAGATAGGGTCTAATGAGCGGAGGTCTATCTTGACATTAATAACAAAACTCTGATAGGCATCAATATGTTTTAGTTAAATTGTCGTTGAGACTCATACTGTTCTTCTCATCTTTCTTTTATCTCTCGTTTCTACTTGACCACTTCACTTCTTGCGGTTTCTATGATTTCAGGTCTGTCACGTTGTAATTGTTTCAATGGAATGCCTTCTTAAAGGACATACACAAAATGGACAATAACAATACAACAAGAGAACAGCTTATTGCTGAACTGGAGAAATTGCGTCAGCGGACAGCCCAATTGGAAACGTTAGAAGTGGAACATAGGCTATCTTTGGAGGTGGGGCACAGTGAAGAAAGGCTGGCGGGTATTATCGCCTCAATAACCGACCACATGAGCATGATGGACGAGGATCACAACATTGTGTGGGCCAATACCATTGCGTACGATCTCTTCGGGTCCGACCTGGTCGGGAGGAAGTGTTATAGTGCGTACCATGGATACGACAAGCCGTGCGATGCATGTTTGGTGAGCAAATGTTTTCACGATGGGGAAGTTCACGAACATGAAACAAAGATTATAGGGGCCGACGGAACGCCCATGACATTCTGGTGTACGGCCAGTGTGGCCGAACGGAACAGCAACGGCAGACCAAAGTTGGTGGTCGAGATCTCCCGCGATATTACCGACCGAAAGCGGGCCGAGCAAGACCTGCGGCAGTATCGCTTGCATCTTGAGAAGCTTGTAAGCGAGCGCACCGCCGAATTGCAGAATGCTAATGAACAGCTTCAGCATGAGATAAACGAGCGCCGGCGGGCTGAGGTAAAAGTGAGGGAGATGGCGAATAGATTTAAAACCATCTTTGATTCCGTCAATGACGTCCTGACAGTCATTGATAAACACCACACAGTCACAGAAGCGAACCGCTACCGTCTTGCGGTGTCGGGTTTGACCCGACAACAGGTCATCGGGAAAAAATGTTACGAAGTATTTCAGCGCCAGGATACGCCGTGCGAGATATGTCCGGCAATGCCTGTTTTTGGAAAAGGCGAACCGGTTCGCCTGGAAAAACCGGTGGTGGCGAAAGACGGAACTGTAAAATATTTTGATGCTCAGGGGACCCCCATTTTTGATGATGAGGGGAATGTAGTTGAGGTGATAAGCTCAGCACGGGATATCACTGAGAAGAAGCAGGCGGAGAAAGCATTGATGGCCGCTGCGCGGCAATGGCAGACCACGTTCGATGCTATCAGCGATGGGGTGTGTTTGCTGGAACGGAATAGAAAGATTCTGCGCTGCAACAAGGCGATGACCAAAATCCTTGGCATATCTCCCGACGAGATCATTGGCGCGACGTGTTGGGAAGTGGTGCACGGGGCTACAGAGCCCGTCGAGGAATGTCCCATTGTCCGCATGTACGAGACCCACCGCAGGGCCACGAGGGTTCTCACAATAGATAACCGCTGGTATAATGTTTCCGTTGATCCGGTGCTGACTGAGTCAGGTGAGATAGCAGGGGCCGTTCACATCATGTCGAATATTACCTCTCAAAAGGAGGCAGAAGAAGTAAAAAGAAAACTTGCAACCGAACTTCAAGAGGTCCGGAAAATGCAGGCAATAGGGACGCTGGCCGGCGGCATAGCCCATGACTTCAACAACAGGTTCAAAACGGCGTTAAACTCACGAGGCAGCTCCTGGGATACGCGAGAAAAGGACGATATGAGGTCAAGCCGATCGACCTGAACAAGGTGGTTAAAGAGAGCTCTGCAACATTTGCCAGAACCAGAAGAGAGGTTACGGTGCATCGAGAGCTCGCTGAAAACGTGTTCGTGATCGAAGCAGACCAGGGACAGATTGAGCAGGCCCTGCTGAACCTGTATGTAAATGCCGCGGATGCCATGCCGGGTGGCGGAGACCTTACCTTGAAGACTATGAATACGACCCACGACGACATGAAGGATACAGTGTATGATGCACGGCCCGGCAGATTTGTCTTATTAACCGTCACTGACACAGGTACGGGGATGGACAAAGAAATCCGAGAGCGCATCTTTGAACCCTTCTTTACAACTAAAGAAATGGGAGGCGGAACAGGTCTTGGGCTGGCGTCTGTTTACGGCGTTATTAAAGGCCATGACGGCCATATCCACGTCGATTCCGAGCAGGGGCGCGGAACGACCTTCAGTATTTATCTGCCGGCGTCGGACAAAAAGCTCGAAACGGGTGTCAAGCCTGCCGAACAGATCGCCCGGGGAAGCGGCACCGTGCTGATTGTCGATGACGAACCGATCGTTCTGGATGTGGGAGCCGAGATGCTCGAACAAATGGGCTTTACAACACTGAAGGCCATGGGAGGGGAAGAAGCCCTTTCGATATATCAAAAAAACAAGGATACCATAGATCTGGTCATTCTGGACATGGTCATGCCGGACATGGGTGGCGGTGAGGTCTATGATCGCATCAAAACGATCAATCCCGGCGCGAAAGTCCTTCTTTCAAGCGGGTACAGTATAGACGGCCAGGCAAAAAGTATATTGGATCGTGGCTGTGATGGTTTTCTTCAGAAGCCCTTTACCTTGCAACAGCTGTCCGAGAAAACAAAAGAGTTGTTAGACGGGTAGGGTTATAGAATTTCGACCCTAAAGCCGCTCCAGGCGTGACCGGCGTCGGCAATTTTTTCCAATAGTCCGTTCTTGTCAAACCGGCCGTAAATCTGCGAGGTGTCCCACAGTTCCAGGACCTTCCGGTCCAGGCTAACCAGGAACCGCCCTCCTCCAGCCACCTCAAGGTCCGGGTCGCCCACTTCCAGCATTCCCTTGGTGATCCAGCGGTGGGCCACGGCATTGTCCGAGAGGAACTGGCCGAGGATCTGGTTGTGGTAGCGATGGAGCTCAAACGTAGCAAAAACCAGGTATTCCTGGTTGCGCCAGGTAAACTGCAAAAACTTGCCGGCATATTCTGACTGATGTTGCGGGTTGCCGGAGCCCGGATAGTCAAGAATCACGGTTTTTGGCATCTCTTTTACTCCATAGGAGGCTGTCCGAGAATTTTGTCTCGTTCTCACTTCTTTTTCGTTACGGACATAATTCTCGGACAGTCTCCTAACCAAAAAATTTTGTTTACGACTTTCTCGGTAATTCCTTTAGAAACAACCAGCTTTCTTCCTACCTTCATCCCGTCTTTTAATATGGTATCATCCTGACTTGAAACCTTTCTTCTGAAGCTCGTGGTGCGGGGATATCTATGAGCGGCATATTCCAGGAGCAATGGGTCGGCAATCTTGATGAGCTCACGCTCCCGTCCGCCACCGCGAGGTACGAACGGGCGGGTATCCGCAGCCTTAGTTTTCGCTGCATGACGCGATTTCAGTTTGGAGCGAAATCCTTCTATAATACCGACTGCGAAATCAGTCTTGCGATAGCGATTCAATCTCTTGTCTTGATTGTACCGAAGCCACTGAGAATTAATAAAATGCCGCACGAAGTCATGGACATAACAGGCTATTTTTATGTTGTGCATGGTTCCGCTGATTTCCAATACACGCCCCATTTTACCTCTTTCCAGCACATAGGCAGACACCCACAGCCCATAGACAAAATAAAAATCCTGTAGTAGGTGTGCAAGGTGATACTCTTCACGGAAATGACGCAAAACGGGGTTGCCGACAAAAACACTTACAAACTCTCGGTCTTCATTATGGGCTAAGAGATCAAGATTATACTTAGCAATGCACTCATGGGCCTTGGCCATGGCTAGTTCAGCTTCATGCCGGTTGTGACTTTCTGCCAGTGCCATGAGCTTCTTGACCCGAAGCATAATTTTGTCTTCCGGACGTGATAATTCTTGAGAAACCCGTTCGTCGAACGGCCTGTACGTTTCCGAGGCCTTTGGATTGGCCCGGAGGAGGTGACAGGCCCTAAGGAATGTTGGCCCGTGCGGCGGCTCACCGTCAGCACCGAAAACTTTGTCTGCAAACTGATGGGCCATTTCGTGCAGAAGCACCTTGCGAACAGCGTCCCAGGGATGGTTAAGTACAAGCTTCTGACTTAGACAAATCTCGCCTCTTTCACGGGACCAATACCCAAGATTGTTCCTCATGTCCCTGAGACTAAAGAGGGGCTTGCGCATCAATTTCCTATGCGAGGAATCCAAAACCCATAAAGAGTTTTTCCATTCGCAGGCCAGCCCATGAAGAATCCGGCGTTCCAGTTCCTCCTGGAGCAGAATGCTTTTCTGATTCGATGAGTACATGATTGGACTTTTTACGAAGTCATCAAAGTTGAAAGTTCAAAGAAAAAGACTAATTAATCCTTTATCGTAACTACTCAGGTTCACAGTTCCGGGGTTCACGGTTCAAGGTTAGAGCGATGAGAATTGAACGTTTTGAAGATATTGAACCTTGAACCCTGAACCCAACAACCTGAGTAGTTACCCTTTATCATTGAAGCGATTTTTTTACCATAAGATTTCGAAGATTTCTTGACGAAATAAGAACGCTACGATAGCTTGATTTTGAACAAAATTGAACATTTTTTAAAGGTCTCATTTAAACCTAAGTTGAGCGATTCTTGACTCGATCTGCACCAATCTCTTGCGCATCAAGAGCTTGCGAAAATCCTCGACATATCCACGGGTATGCCTGCGGTTTTCGCAAACCTTGCTACATCAAGATATTGGCACATCTCTTCCTGAAAAATCGCTTAACTTAGGTTAAAGAAAGGAGAAATTTTCTATGGCTACAAGAACTCAAAAAATTCGATCCCTTGAAAGAGCTTATGAAATCACAAGGGCTTACGCACGTAGTGGTGATATAAACCTTAAATTTACAACCGTTTTGGAAGACATGTACCAGAAACTGGTTGAGCTCGAAGAAGATGCCGATAAAGAAGGGTAGTACGTCTGTTTTGACTTCGCTTTCACCTTGCTTTTTCACAGCAGATGATACATATTTTTTAAGGCGATGGTATGTAAACTATGTGCCAATAAGAGGGGGTCTAACCAATGTCCAAGTTTAAGCATCTCTTTGAATCCTTTATTATTCCTCCGGTTAATCTCAAAAACAGAATTACCATGGCGCCCCTTTTTACGGCTTATGGCAATAGAGGTGGAACAGTCGGCAAATTGACCCTCGACCATTATGGAGAGGTGGCACGCGGCGGCGTTGGCATGATTGTTGTTGCAAACGCCGTGGTAGACCCAAGCGGAACATTGTCTAAACATTCTCTTCGTGCCGATGATGATCGGTTTCTGCCGGGCCTTTCACAGCTTGCTGAAACGATAAAAAAAGAGGGTGTAGCAGCATGCCTTCAGATAAACCACGGAGGGCGTTTTTCCCAGAGTGAAACTGTTTATGCCCCGTCGTCTGTTGCTATAAGTGGTATAAATATTGGAGGATTTTATAAGACCGCTCTCAAGTCGTTGGATATTCAACAGCAGTGGGAGATCGTGTCGAAAGCGATACAGCAGCGCCCCCAGCGGCCAAAAGAAATGACTACCGCAGATATCAAACGTATAATCACCGCCTATGCGGAAGCAGCATACCGGGCAAAGAAAGCAGGATTCGACATGGTAGAAATCCATGGCGGGACCGGGTACCTCCCTGTTCAGTTTTTGTCTCCCAGAACCAACAAGCGAAAGGATGGTTACGGAGGTGATCTGGGAAATCGGATGCGCTTTCCCGTGGAGTTGACGGAAGCGGTCAAGGGTGCCGTAGGGTCTGATTTCCCTGTCGGCTATCGCTTTCTGGCAGATGAATGGCTCCCGGGTGGATTCTCTTTAGATGAAGCAAAGATCTTCGCGGAAAAGCTGCTTACCCTTAAGGTCGCCTATCTTTCTGTAACCGGGGGAACCTATGAGTCTTTTTCCGATCCGGAAGTCATAGAAAAATCGGGTGAGCCGGGTTACATGGTATACCTGGCCCGACAAATAAAAGAGGTAGTTAATCTGCCCGTCATAACTACCGGCCGTATTACAACACCGGAATTAGCCGAGGAGATCCTGCGTGAAAATAGAGCAGACCTGATCGGACTTGCCCGGCCCCTTTTCGCGGACCCGCAATGGCCGCAAAAGGCAAAGACAGATGAGGATGATATAATCCCCTGTAAAGACTGTGGAACATGCTTTCAGCTCGTGGTCGCGGACCGCCCCGCTATCTGTCCGGAATGGGACAAGGCCAAGTTAATCAGGCGAAAGAGTATGATCAAAGAGGTACAAAATCCGCGCAATAAGGTGCTGGTCGCCATGGATGAATCGGAAAATGCCACCATGGCGGCTGCTTATGCAGGAAACATGTTAGAAAATCGCAAGGATATTACTGTTACCCTTTTTCATATTCAAACTGTTGAATCGACTAAAAACGAAAACAGTATAAGAGAAGTGATGGATATTGCGCGATCCATTCTGGTAAAGGCCGGTATACCTGAAGAGGCAATTACTGTCGAGATCCGGAAAAAAAGAGCCGGAATCGGCAACGACATATTAAATGAAATAACAGAGGGCGGCTATGGCACTGTTGTCATGGGGCGACGAGGTATTTCAAGAGCACAGCAAATCATATTTGGAAGCGTATCAAACAAAGTCGTCCAAAATACGAAAGATTGTACTGTCTGGATTGTCGAATGAAGCCCTTGAGCCGTATAAATAAGATCGGAATCATCGGCGGGGGGATCGGAGGGCTTTTCCTGACCTCGTCTATTGTCCAATGTTGGGACGACTATCCTGATATATATATTTTTGATCCAAGATTTGATGAACGTGGACCCGCGCGTCCCAGCCAAACATCAGGTCTTGTTTATCAGGGATGGGCCGGAGCGTATGGAATCCCTTACGTGGACCCTTCTGTCATCGCTCACAAGATCGATACAATAACATTCCACAAAGGAGATCAAAAGGTCGAGATCCCTGACCCTCTTGGTCGCAAAATCTGTATCATCAACCGCAATCCGGTTCGGCGAAATGGGGAACTTATTCCCAGTATATATCAACACATCCAGCGCTTTATTTCTCGATATGACCGGATCCATTTTCTTCCCTTTAGTGTAGATGATCTGAGCTTCTCGCAAGGATCAAACAACAACTTTACGATTTTATGCACTGATTATAACGGCAAGACACATGAAGAAACTGTAGATGGGGTGGTCTTTACCACACTTCCACCGAAGGTGAAGGAGACTCTTTCGAAAACAATCG
This sequence comes from Deltaproteobacteria bacterium, assembly GCA_019314005.1. The sequence continues at coordinate 25,040 of JAFDAE010000051.1, forward strand.
GATATAGGCCACCGAAAACCTGGCCAGGGGCAAGTTTTGATGTCTCCCTGAAAAGAGGAAAATGGCTTCCAAAGTACCAGACACTCCACAAATTCTTTGTCGGAGGTGGACAGATACATACAATTGATCTTATTCCAAGGGGGGATGTGCTCACGGTCGTGGCCCTTGGAAAAGGCGCGAGTCTGTCATCGTTGTATCGGAGAATTGAGAAGGATCCTGATATACAAAGATACCTTCCGGATCACTGGCCAACCCGTGTCATCGAGGGGAGCGCAAGCGCCCTGAGTGTTCCGGTCGGTCAGGCTGAGAATGTTATCGCGGACGGGCTTGTATGTCTTGGAGGACAAGTCTTTGGAGAACTTTTGATCAACGGAGGTCTATACAGCAATCTATGGGCCGCGGAGCTTCTGGCAAAAGCGCTAAAGAAAAGCGGTTTCCGTAAAGAAGGTCTTGAACAATTCTATTTTGCAAAGGTGATGAAAGTGCTTCGTTTTCAGAATCTTATCGGAAAGGCTCTCTATGTGTTGACGGACCGCTTTGTTCTTCCGTCCGCCAGGGTTTCTTCCCTTTTTCTACAAAAAATTGACGCGGAAAAAGAGCTCCCTTCTGAAAAGCGGCTTTTGACGCGATTTGCTTGGGACATATTGATAGGAGAAGAACCCTTTTCTCGAGCTTTGGTACGGATACTCCAGGGGATAGGAGGAAAAATGTGCTGACCTACCCTGTGATAGTATGTCCTCATGAAAGATTGACAGTTATCATAAAAAAAGCTATAAAAATTGTTTTGAGTAAAAAAATAATGACGTTAAAATAGTAGCCAATTTTGGTGGAGTTCCGCAAAGGTCTCAAGGAGAGGTTGCCGAGTGGTTGAAGGCCCCGCTCTCGAAAAGCGGTATCCTGTCAAAAACGGGATCGTGGGTTCGAATCCCACCCTCTCCGCCAGAAAAAATGGTGGAATCCCGGAGAGATGTCCGAGCTGGTTGAAGGAGCACGACTGGAAATCGTGTGTACTGCCAAAAGCGGTACCGAGGGTTCGAATCCCTCTCTCTCCGCCAGAGCACTTTCGTTGAAAGTGTTACCAATAACCCGTAACTCGTAACCCGCAACTCGTAACCAGCAACCGGTTTTATACCATGTCCTATTTAGTCTTAGCCCGCAAATATCGTCCCCAATCCTTTGAAGAGGTAATCGGACAGGAGCATGTAACAAGGACTCTGCAGAATGCGATCCAGTCTGATAGAGTAGCACATGCGCTTATCTTTGCCGGGCCAAGGGGGGTTGGCAAGACCTCGGTCGCCCGGATATTGGCAAAGGCCCTGAATTGCAAGAAGGGCCCTACTACAACTCCGTGCAACAATTGTGATTCCTGTCGTGAAATTACAGACGGGATAACAGTCGATGTCTTTGAAATAGATGGCGCTTCTAACAGGGGAATCAATGAGATTCGTGAACTGCGGGAAAACATCAAGTACATGCCTTCCCGTAGTCGGAACAAAATTTATATTATCGATGAAGTCCACATGCTCACTAAAGAGGCGTTCAACGCCCTTCTAAAGACACTGGAAGAACCTCCGGAGCATGTTATTTTTATCTTTGCCACGACAGAGCTTCATAAGGTTCCGATCACCATACAATCACGCTGTCAGATATATAACTTCAAACGGATCAATAGTAATGACATAGTAGGACAACTTAAAAATATCTGTAATGCAACAGGGATTGAAGTCAGCGAGGAGATCTTCTGGATTATTGCCAGGGAAGCGGAAGGAGGGATGCGAGATGCTCTGAGCCTTCTGGACCAGATTATTGCTTATTCGGAAGATTCGATTACTGATGAACAGGTCCTTGATATCCTGGGCGTGGTTGATCGGAAGAGAATCTCTGATATGGCTACGGCCATTCTTACGAACGATGTGATTCGTGCGCTGGAGCTTCTGGACGATCTCTATTCGTATGGGCATGATATCAAAAGATTGTACGGTCTTCTGGTAGAACACTTCAGAAATTTGCTGCTGGTAAAGATGAACAAGAACCCGGAACGTTTGGTTGACCTTCCGCACTATGAACTGGAAAACATGAAAAAGGAGGTAGAAGGCCTCTCTTTAGAGACCATAAACCAACTATTTCAGTCCCTGTTTAAGGAGGAAAGCAGTGTGCGACTGGCTCTCCAGCCAAAGCTGGCGGTAGAGATGGCATTGATTTCACTTGCTCAATTGAAGCCGGTTGTCTCTGTTGAGACGATTATAGAAAAGCTGGACATGTTGCAAAAAACAGCGGGAGACGGAAGGAGAGATCCTGTGGTCGCGAACATGGCAAGTGAGCCCGCAACAACTTACGGGGAGACGGCAGACGCGCCTACAAGTAACGTTTCTCATTCTCAGGAGAACAAGACGCAGGAACAGGATTGTCAGAATATTTGGAAGGAACTTTTGAAAATCTTTGAACAAAAATATCCTTCCTTCGCTCCATGTCTTGAAAAGAGTGTTTTACAATGTCTTGAAAAAGAGAAGTTAACGATAGCAATAAACGGTAACGGCTTTCTTGCAAAGCGGATACAGGACAAGAAGGATGTGATCCAATCGGTTTGCGATGATTTTTTCAAGCAAAAAATGTCGGTTAAAATTACAGCCTTGCCTGCCGGCGCTGATTCAGGCAGTGGACAAGAGACCGATTATAGCCGGCACCTTAAAAAAAAAGCTTTGAATAACCCCATTCTAATGGAGACATTAGAAGTTTTTGGGGGTAGGGTAGTAGACGTTAAGCTGTTGTAATAACATTAGTTGTTCAAATAAATAGTATCTGTCCAGAAATGGTATATTTTGTCCTGAGACAAGGCCGCACAAAGGTTTCTACCGCAGGCGTAGCAACGCTACGTTGAGGATAGAAACCTGCGGAGAACGCCGTATCGGGGCAAAAGATGCCGTTTCTGAACAGATACTAATAATGGAGGACCTATCATGGCAAATGGTTTAGGTAATATGGGCCAGATGATGAAAGAGGCGCAACAAGTTCAATCCAAGATTTTTAAGATCTAGGAAGAGATGGGGGAAAAG
>JAFDAE010000323.1 GCA_019314005.1 Deltaproteobacteria bacterium
GGGCATTGTTGAAGGCCTTGGAGAATTTTTCCGTATCAATGGTTGCGGAGGTTATGATCAGTTTAAGGTCTTTTCGCTTTTTAAGGAGCTGTCTTAATATCCCGAGGAGAAAGTCGATATTAAGATTGCGTTCATGGGCCTCGTCAATGATGATCGTGTCGTACTGGTTCAGATGCCGGTCGGATTGGGTTTCGGCTAACAGGATTCCATCGGTCATTACCTTGATATATGTATGCGGCGAGGTCTTATTCTGAAACCGGATCTTATACCCTACAGCCTTTCCCACCTGATCTTTTAGCTCTCGCGCGATCTGTCCGGCAATAGAGGTGGCAGCCACCCGCCGGGGTTGTGTGATGCCGATTTTGCCGAAAATGCCCCGTCCTGCCTCCAGACACATCTTTGGTATCTGTGTGCTCTTTCCGGATCCTGTCTCTCCGGTAATGACAAGCACCTGGTGTTCTTTAATCGCCTTAACAATGACATCCCGTTTTTCAAAGATAGGGAGATGGGAAGGGTAGGTGATTTGGGGGAAAGCGGGGCGTAATGTTTTTATTGAGTGCTTCATAATACTTTCCCGGTCAGAAGTGTCAGGTTCAGGCCGCCGTGGTAGAGAGGGTGGTGCGTCATCCCTTTGAAGGGGACTTTTTTCAATAAACGTCGTTCCGGAACAATGAGGGCGAATTTCCAGCCTGTATAGGTGTTTTTCAGCTTCTCGCATATTTTTACAAAGAACTGTTCAATTGTTTTTTGATCGCCGACGCGGATGCCATAGGGAGGATTCAGGACTACGAGCCCAGTTTGATCCGTAAAATCAGCAGGAGAGATATGGAAAAAATCGTTGCAGCCGACTTGAATTACCGGCGAAAGACCGTAATGTTCTATGCGATCTTGCAATGACTCGCATGCCTTTTCATCAATGTCAAAGGCAAAGATCCGGGGGGTAGTAACATCCGCGAACTCTTTTTCGCACTGGTCCTTTATATATGCCCAACGCTTTGGCCGAAACGCCGGCCAGTCCATAAAGGCGAATTCCCGAAACCATCCTGGCGGGATATTTTTAACTATCATGGCTGCTTCCAGAGAAAAGGTGCCTGAGCCGCACATGGGATCGATCAACGGCTCTTTTTTTATAAAATGCGCCAATCGGAGCACTGCGGCGGCAATACTCTCACGTAGAGGAGCAACAGCGCCCTGATTTTTAAGCCCTCGCTTGTATAGCAAAGCCCCGCTGCTGTCCAGAGAAACCATGCTGTGATCATTAACGATGCGGATAAAGAGTTGTTGTTCGCGACTTGGTGTTAGGATCGGCATACCTTTGGATCGTGCAGCAAATTGATGGAGGCGGTCTTGTATCTCTTTTTGAACATGCTCGCTGATGGCACGTTTGTGATACAGTCTGGAATGGGAGGAACTCACATTTATCTTGAGTGCGCAATCAGGGAGGAGATAAAGTTCCCAGGGTATCTCAGCGATCTTTTTTTGAAGTTGCCTGAAATTTGTAGCGTTAAAATTTGAGATACGCATCAGAATCCGGTTTGGCAAGCTGAGCTTCAGGTTGGCCGCGTAACAGTCTTGCAAACGACCCCTGAACTCCACTCCGCCGGGAACTACGGTTACATCCTCGCGTGTGAACGGCAATCGCGTTAATTCCTCAAGACAGAGATCTTCAAGGCCTGGTGTGGTTGCTGCAAAAAAATCTTGCGTGCGGCCTATTACATGCCGTTTTATCCGTTTTTCAAGGTTGGTCATAATTCGAAATGGGCCATAATAGGGAAGTGGTCGGAAGGGTAAAGACCGTCAAAAGAATCTTCGATAACAAAACATTCTTTTAATCGGAGAGTTCCTCGATAAAGAATCCAGTCGATAAGCCCGACAATCGGCTTTCCGGTGAATCGATGATATGACGCCGGATAGGGATTTTTGAACGTTTCTTTGAAGTCCGGCAAGGTGTCCATTTCTTCGTTAAGCCGACCGGTAAACCATCTGTAAGCCTTGCTGTCAGGCGTTGCATTGAAGTCCCCCAGAAGAATAGCCGGGATATCCTGAAACTGGGTCACAATTTTCTGCCAGATCAATTGGGCGCTTCCGTATTGTGCAGGCTCTTCAAAGTCAAAGTGTGTATCGATGCACACCAGTTCCCGGGAATTGAACTTAAATCGGCCAATAGTGCATTGACGCGGCCATTTGCTTCCCCAGGATCGGCTTGGCACAGAGGGTGTTTCGCTTAAGAAAAAATGCTGTGCATCTAAACAGTCAATGGAGTTTCGATAGAAGATAACATTGTTCTGCCAATAGTCAGGGGCGGGTTTGCGAACTCCAATGTAGTTGTATTCCGGCAACATTTCACGGAGGAACTCAGTCTGAAAATCGTTCAGTTCCTGCACGCCAATAAAGTCAGGGCGATATTTTTGGAACAATTCGGCTACCGCGTGTTTCCTGAATGTCCACCCATTAGGGCCATCGTCAGCCAGCCCAAATCGGATATTAAAGGAGATTACGGATAATAGCATTGATTTCGTTTATTATAAGAGCTTAGCCACGAATGAACACGAAGTTACACGAATAAGGGAAAAATATTTCTATGAATTTTTATAATATGCTTTCTTTATTCGTGCCCATTCGTGGCTGAATCTGTATTCATCTTCTTTCAAACAACGGCACGTATTGCTCCACATCAAGACTGACATCCTTAAAATTTTCAAATGTAATATCGTGGAATACAATGCCTTCATTCTTTTTAATTATATCAAACATTGCAAGGTAATTCGTAGTAATGCGTCGATCCCAATCAAGACCGAGTTCTTTTGTAATATCCTGAATATGATCACGGTCTCCCTCGATTTCCAGAAAATCTCCATAGGGGAGGGTGTCTATAAGGAGCTTTGCGGACTTATATGAAAAGGTTTCGCGCCACTTTTCATATATCTGTGCCGGAAAAAAACCCAATTGCTCAAGGATGGTGCAAGTCGTATCAAAATCACTTACTGACACCTCAAACTCGTGGTGCATCTTAAAGGAGGGATCAGGGTCTTTCACTTTTGTCTTGAGGGTCAGCAGGTTTTT
>JAFDAE010000324.1 GCA_019314005.1 Deltaproteobacteria bacterium
TAAAGATAATGTAGTTTCTTTATAGCAAAATTGCACGCTTTGTAAGGAGCTCTTTTTACGGAAAATCTATCTCTTCCGCTTCATCTATCTGCGCGGAGGTTTCAACTCCCTCCCAAAGCTCTTGAATATTTTTCATCAGCAGCCCCCAATTACGTCTTTTGTACGGCTCCGGCTCCTTCCACCCGGCCAGACATTTCAGCACATTGGTAACTCGTTCTCCTGTCACGGGATGAATATATTCTTTCGTATCTTTGTCATACTCCAGTTTTGCATCCTGATACTTAAAGACCATGGCTTCCCCCCCCTAGTGCATGACTTTTTTGACGGGAATTACAATATCTTGTATTTTCGTGTCCGGTCCATCCTGTTTTATGCGGAGAGTGTGGATCAGTATTTTATGAACTTCACCGTCTCCCCTCAATGTTTTGATGACATTTTCGATCTCAAATCGACCGGTAACCATACCGATGAACTTCATCATACACATGCGCTTTATATCATGGGCCAGCAATATGGTCCCGTCGGGTGCAAGATAATTTTTACACAGATTCATGATCGGGTGTATATCAGATCCGGATTGTTCCAATCCAACTTTCGCACAGATACGCTATCCAGTCCGTTATGCTCCACATTCATTCGGAGGAGTTCAAGGGCATCATCCTCATAATCGGTAATCGTGACCTTGTACCCCAAAGCTCCGAGACACAGACCAACAACGCCCATCCCGGCGCCGATTTCTAATATTTGCTTATCCTTATCAATCTCCATTCGAAATAGATGGTCTGCCAATACTATTGATGCGTCCCATACCTTAATCCAAAAAGGAAATTGGCTGATATATTCCTCACCCTTATCCGCAAGAGCGTCAATAAAGCAATCCCAGTTTTTTACCTGATAAAGATCGAGTTTTTTTCCGCCAAGCGCAAAGGGCACTGTTTCTAATTCGTATTTTTTGGCTATAGGTAAGGCTTCCATTCTTAGGTTCTCCCGTCTTTTATGATATACGAATGATGACTTTATAAGAAACATTTTTTTACCAGCCTTGATATATTATTACAAGCGATTAATGCACAAAATACACATTCAAATAAATTTCTTGATCGTTATGTCGCATTATGCAAAGGTCTCAATGCTTCAATAATTCAGAAAGGATTAAGTTTTATGTCAGCGTCTGAGATTAAGACTATATATCGTCCCCGGGGTTTCTGTTTCTGGCAACGGAGACAAGGGTATGCCGAAGGTCAGATGATAAATGGGAAGAAGGAAGGGAAATGGGTGTTCTGGTACCGGAACGGTCAAACACAGATGGAGGGAGAATACCGTGAGGGGAAAAAGAACGGCAAGTGGATTAAGTGGAATGAGAACGGAACAATACAGATCGAAGGAGAATTGATCAACGGCAAGATGCACGGCAGATGGACGTGCTGGTATAGCTCCGGCCAAAAACAGAGGGAAGGGAGCTGGGTTTACGGGAAAAAAGACGGCAAGTGGAGATATTGGCAAGAGATTCCGGACAGCGCTTCCCCTGTAACCGAAAAGGTCGATGTGCATGATTACAGAACGGAAAAAGAACACGACAACATCATGCTCACTGATGTGGAACTGAAAAAAATGATTTCTAAAAGGTTCCGTGAGATCAGACAAAGAGACTGGGAACATATGGTAGGAAGATCTATCGGTAGAGTAATAAAACGCTGGCATGTACTATGCTTTATTATGGTCATGATACCGGCATATGTATTAATAAAGCCTCACTACGGAGGTAAAGCGCTTCCGTTGGGAATGGGAAGCGCGCTGTTTGCCACGCTTCTTCTCCACCTTTTCAGACGAGACGATGGTGAGAGTGAAGAATGAAAAATTAAAAGTGAAGAATGAAAAATGGAGAGTAAAAAATTTAAGGTAAAAATCTACTTCCTTAATTTTTCACTTTTAATTTTTCACTTTTCACTAATAGTCTTTTCACTAACTCCAGCGCTTCCCCCTTCCCCTGTATCCGTCCTTCAACATATGCCTCATGCACTTTTTCCAGGATCTCCTTGAAGGGGGGACCTGGGGTGAGCCCCAATGTTTCTATCAGATCGCGTCCGGTAAGAAGGGGCTTGGCGATCTCTTTGGGTCGTATCTGCTCGTAATAGGAAGAGAGGACGCGTATGAGATTGTCACGCACCTGGGTGAGCCCCGTTTTTTTCGGTTCAGGCCCCTTTTTTGCCAGAAAATCAGCATAATAGATACAAAAAAGCGCCCAGAAGTCTTCCCCATGCTTCCGAAAAAAACGCCCGACTGATCTCAACGAAGGGGTCTCGACAGCCAATAGATGGTCTGGGTGCATATGATTTGAGACGAGGTTTTCCAAAAAACAACTTTCCCTGCGGCTCAACTTCAAGCGTTTTGCAATCTTTCCAATCCGGCGCCCTCCGGCCTTTGCGTGACCATAAAAATGTATCTTTCCCTGCTCGTCTTTAAGATATGTTTCGGGCTTTCCCACATCATGGAACAGCGTTGCCAGCTTCACAAGGGCCTTGATGGGTCTCCCATGTACCGGATGGCGTTCAAGGTATGCGGTTGCCTGATGGCTGTATTGGCCGAAGTATTCAGGGAGATTGTTCATGACATGTTCCAATGTCTTCAGCGCAAGGACGGAGTGCCCCCATACATCCAGGTGATGATATCTGTCTTGTCCTGTTTCTTTCATGGGATCAATCTCAGGGAAAATAATCGACAGTATCCCGGCGGTATCCATTTGACGTATTACTTCCTCGGTTTCCGCACAAGAAAGTATCAGAAAAAGTTCATCTCGGATTCGTTCAGAGGACGTCCGGGACAAATTTGCGTGGTCTCTTTTTATGAGGCTCGGCAACTCTTCCGTCATGGTCAGACCCAGGGAAACAACCAGCCGATATGCTCGCAGAATCCGAAGGGGATCATCCATAAAAATAGTATCAGAACATGGGGCCAGCCTCTTTGCGTGGAGATCGTGGAGCCCACTGAAAGGGTCTATCAACGTTTCGGCGAATCGGTCTGAGTCTTCAATCTCAACTGCCAAGGAGTTGATCGTAAAATCCCTTTTTGACAAATCTTCTTCGATGGTTTCTCCTTTCATTGCGGAAAAATCGAAGACGGCATTTGGCAGCACGACCCGCGCTGTTTCTGACTCCCAATCAAGAGGGACAAACGCCCCGCCCACAAGCCGGGCAAAATGCCGGGCAACCGCCATGGCCCTTTCCGAAACCACGATATCGAGATCGGAAACAGGTCTTTCCAGCAACAGATCTCGAATGGTCCCCCCCACAAGATAAAACGGGGCGCGCGTAATACTGCTTAGCGATAATATCTGCTTCCAATAGGGAGTGCGCGATATGCGCTGTATGGTTTTTATTATATTCACCGGTCTTGCTCTTTAGGATACTGGATACGGACACGTATTATATTGACAGAAGTTTCTGGATACTATAATAAAACTTGCCAAAAAGACAATTTAATGGTTTTATAAAAAGTTGGCTTTAGCCC
>JAFDAE010000325.1 GCA_019314005.1 Deltaproteobacteria bacterium
AAACTATGAGCTAATAAACGCTACATAACATCCTAATATCAATAGCATTAACAGGATATGTTACGTATAGGCAGGCGAAGTTGATTATCGGCTTTTTCCTGTAATCATTACCTTTAATATTTCAAAATGTATCAACTTTTTCAGATGGCAATAGATAGAGTATTCCTATATCAAACAATGGTTTTTATCGATGCATTAAAGGCTAACCACATTAATTAATACAGGGGTTCGATAGTAAAAAAATTGCGGACTTTTTTTGAATCTAATGAAGCTTAGATTTAATCTCTTTATATGTTTTTTGATTGATGCCTTGTAGTGGTCCTCCGATTGTCATTGCCTTTGTCGCAGCATCAAGAGCTTCTTTTACATTTCCCTGCTCGGAAAGCACTTGGGCTAAATTGTTGAAGGCCGGAGCCGTATCAGGTGACAATTTTGTTGCCTCTCGCAACACATCTGCCGCCGATTCAAGATCACCCACTTCATAGTAACAGTTGCCTAACCCCATTCGTGCATGCAAGCTCGTGGGCCAACTTTTGAGTGCAGTTTTATACCCGATAATTGCCGACTGCCATTGTTTTGCCTTTTCGAGTCCCATAACGGATTCGATATAGGATATTTCCGTAGCCGTAGATGGAATCTGCGTCGGGGGTAAAACAACAAGCCCCCAATGCTGGCTTCCAGACCAGGTCCTATCAAAAACACGAATGGATACCTCTTTGTCTGGGGTGAGACCTGAATGTAGCACAACGGAATCCTGTTCAATATCATAGCCAGTGACGACCGCATAATGCCAAAGAGGAAACCATGAAAGCCCCAGATTCTGAAGGACTATGACGGGAGAACCACTGGAAACCTCTTTCAGAAGGTTTTCAGTGCCATAAATTTCGTACGCTAAAAATCCGTTTCTGCGGGAGGAACTGATCAAGGCTGGCTGAATGCTTCCTTTAAGAGAAGGGGAATACACCTGTGATGTCAATTCTTCTATCGGTACGTGGGCGCTATGATATTGAAACACCATGGCAAGAGCTGCCGGACCACACTGGTTGATTTCCTGAGGGATAAAGGGAACATTCGAAATCTTATGCTGTGCCGGCATTACAGCCCGAAAGTCAAGCCGACCTTGCGGCGTGGCTCCGGCACAGCCAAAAATGAAAAACAATAAAAAACAATATCCGATTTCGGTTAAAGGAAACCTGCTAATTTTCCTAATTACCCTTTGCTGTAACAAACGAAAAAACATTCGTATACCCAAGAATATCAGTCACAAGCAAAATGATAAAAACAAGCAGCGCTGCCCCGACAAGGGTACCGAGTGAATCCTTGCCCGCCGGAAGATTTTCGATTTGTTCTGCAAGCTGTATAATCTCAGCATTTGACAGGCTATCTATTCGGGCCTGAACTTCGAAAGGATCAACACCCTGTTTCATGAATTGCTGCTCGACATCTTCTCGAGCGAGAATATGATTGACATATTCTCGAGAATCATAGACTCTCGCCGAGTCCAGTATTTCCTCTGTAGAAACCATCGAAGCCAATACAGGCTGGCATGGCATTGATATCATGAGCATTAATGCTGCCAGAAACAAAGCAACCGTCTTAAATTTTTGATTTCGTTTTTTCATTATAAAACCCCCTTAAAAGCGGTATCTGAAAAATATTGAATACCTTGAGTAACTCCTGCCAAAACAACGATCATCTCTTTCAGCCTTTACGGAATCGCTTCATTATACCAAAAACATTTTTAATGAGACACCTAAATATCACTGAGTGGTGTGAATCAAATCGCACAGACAAACAACTCATTCACTTTTCTGTAATCAGACTTTTCCCCGGGAATGGTTAGTCTTGATGGCTCGACGCCTTTGAATATTAGCAGGCGTAGCGGTCTACCCGATTGACTCTTCTTTTCCAGCTCCGCTCGTGGCATCCGCACGAGGGAGCACTGCAATACCCGACAAAACTCTATTATCTAAAGGTAAGGGAAGACCCGTTCTATAACGAAACGGAAGTTGTCCTTGATGCCTGCGTTTCCCGCCAGGATCCCGATATGGCCCGGCATGAAGTAGTCAACGTCGAGCTTTGAGAGTTTCAGAATACTTTCCTTGAGAAGCTTGCTGTCTCCCCCGGGAAAATCGGACCTCCCCACATTCTGCACAAAGATTACGTCACCCGGAAAGAGGGCCTTTCTAGCAGGCCAGTAAAGGGCGATGGAACCGGGCGAGTGGCCGGGCACGAGGTATACCTAAAAGGATTCGCCCCCCATCTCCAGGGGCCCCTCTTTCAAGACAAGGTCAATTGTCACATTCGGCTCATTCCGTCCGAAGAGGCGGTACATATCGCCGCCGACATCATCGAAAAATTCCTTCTCCTTCTCATGCAGGGCTACCTGAACACCGTCATCACCGTTAAATTCCTCCGAGCCCTCGAAATGGTCGGGGTGCGAATGGGTATTAATTACATACTTTATATCGCTCCTCTTGATGCCGTCTTTCTCCATTTTGGCGAGAAGTTCGGGCAGAAACATTGTCAGTCCCGGATCGATGAGGGCCCCGACATCTCCCCCTATATAAAAGCTGTTGCAGTTGTTCTCGAAAGGACTCGTCCATTCATACGCGTAAATGTCTTCGGCAAGTTTCATCGTATTTCTTCACTCCTTTGACTACGAATTTTATATACACAACTAAGTTATTACTTCGGCAAATAAACATATCAAATGTGAAGCTCCCTGCGCTCAGGGCGTGGCTTGCGGGTGCGCTCCCGGTCATGCCGGACCCCGTATCCGGTACGGGGCAGGCTTGATCCGACATAGAGACCAATGCTGGATTCCCGCTTTCGCGGGAATGACGACTTTACCGTATATTATTGCCGTCGTAATAAGACACCATATCAGTGCAGGTATTTCAACGGATTTTTCGCATTGTTCCTGTATCGTATTTCGAAGTAGAGGCGTTCCCGTCCGCTTTTTTCCTCTCTGCCAAGAAGGGCTATCAGCTGACCTTTTTTTACTGCATGCCCCTCTGTGACCAGTGTCTTTTTGAGATTCGAGTACACCGTTCGATAG
>JAFDAE010000326.1 GCA_019314005.1 Deltaproteobacteria bacterium
CCTTTAGATCAGCCTTAATCTTGTTTATGTCTTTTGTCTGCGAGGAGATTTTATGGCTCAGATTAGACTTAGTTATTACAAGATCTTTTTGGAGAGCACAACCAGAGAGCAGGAGCGTGGAACCAGTTAATAACAATGTACCAAGAATCATACTCCTGAACTTGATTATTCTATGCATGGCTTCTCCGTGGGTGTACCTGTAAAACTAAAACTTGGTGTTTGTCTTTACTCTCCATAGCCTGGAGTACGTGATTAGGAGTCTCAGATTGCCCCAGGCTAACGGAAAGTAAAGGTGTAGAGTTTACTCTATGACAAAACGAGCTCTCCTGTTCTTGGTCCATGCTTCTTCGTTGTGTCCTGGATCAAGCGGGCGCTCTTCTCCATAGGTTACAGTAGTAAGCCTACTGGCTGAGATCCCAAGGTCTACCAAGAACCTTTTGGCGCTTTCCGCACGTCGATCCCCTAATGCCAGGTTATATTCGTTGGTGCCCCGTTCGTCACAATGTCCTTCTATGGTGACAGTGGCGCCCCGCTTTATAGAAAGCCACTCCGCCTTCTCTTTCAAAATTTCTTTTGCTTCCGGGATGAGTCTTGATTTATCAAATTCAAAGTGAATGTCTTGATTGACAAATCTGTCGCGAAGAACTGCTTCTTTTTCAGCCAGCTCTTGTGCACTCAATTGTTCTTCAGTAAGACCCTCCCCCTCTTCCATCTCTTCCATTTGCATGTCTGCAGGCATTTCTTCTTCTGTCACTACCTCCATCCCTGCAGGTTCTGACTTTACTTTGGTTTTAGCACAGGATACTGCAAACATGAGAGACGAAATTGCCAATAAAAGGATAAAGTACGTTCCTAACCTTTTAGTCATTCAGTTTCACCTCCTTTCAAATATTATGTTATTAAGAGTGATTATGAAGCTATCAAGTATTGAATTGATAAGATAACACAACATTTGCACATTGACCAGAAGTTTTGTTATCTGGGAGACCACCGGGGGGAGGTCTGTTCTCCTGACAGAATCAGAAGGCGACGTTGATCCGCCCCGTTGGCATTCATTACATATATACGTTCCAACCCTTCCCTTGTTGAACTGAAAGCAATTAACGTTCCGTCCGGTGACCATGTCGGCGATTCATTATCCCCGGTGTCTTGAGTCAGTTGGTACGGTCCTTCACCGTCTACGCCTATAATAAAGATATTGAAGTGGCCGTTTGTCACTCCGGAATAGGCGATAAAGTCTCCTCGCGGGGACCATTCCGGAGTCGTGTTATAGTTCCCCTCATACGTTAGCCGTCTCACCTGATTCTTGTCCAGGTCTTTTATATAAATTTGCGGTGTTCCTGATCTGTTGGACACAAAAGCGAACCTTTTCCCGTCCGGAGACCATGTGGGAGAGGTATCTATGCCCCAATTGTATGTTAGTCTTTTAATAATCTTCCCTGAACTGGTCAATAGATAAATTTCCGGATTTCCGTCTTTGGAAAGAGTGGCGGAGAGCAAAGACTGTATGGGAACCCATACAGGTGTCGTGTTCAACCCTTTAAATGCTATAACCTTTCCCGGCAGGTTTTTACTTACATGTTTGATATAGATATCAGGCTTTTTCTTGCGATAAGCCGTATATGCAAGCCACTGGGCATCAGACGACCAGGCCGGGGAGAGGGTAATATTCTTTGTGTTTGTAAACTGTCTTATATTGTAACCGTCGAAGTCGGCCAGGTAGATTTCTTTGTTGCCCGTGGTGGTTGACAAAAATGCGATCTGAGTATTGAAAACCCCTTTGGTGCCTGTGAGATGATATATGATTTCGTTGCAAAATCTACGTATTATTTTACGCCTGTCGCCAATATGTCCGGTATATCGTTTCCCGATGATCAGACGTCTGCCAAAGGTGTCAAAGAGACGGAGTTCTATCTTTAGAGTACCGTTCTTATAACTGATTCCTCCGTTGATCAATAATTCCGCGCCAATAGATCTCCAGTTCTCAAATTTAATCAAATCCCTGGTCAGCCCTGCTTTCTGGGGGTCTATTAGGAAGCTGTCAGGATCAAGTAGCTTGAAAAAGCCGGTAAATGAGAGAGTGTCTCCCAATAATTTGGCAAGCTCCTTCACCAGGTCCTGGTGTCTATTGTCAAGCCCTAAGTCTTTAAATGTTGGTATTGCTGTTGGGATTTTTTTTAGATAGGGGGAATTTATATCGATGTATACCCTTGCGGCTGCCGGCAATGCCACCACACATAGGAGCAACGTAAGGGTGACGGAAAGTATTAATTTTTTTTTATTCCACATATGATTATTGACTTGCGCTTTTTTGCAATTCAGAAAGGTTGAACCTAAAACCGACTTCATAATAAGGGCGCAGATATCCTTTAGGCAGAGGGGGGAGGGGGCTGGCCTTTTTCATTGCCCTGAAGACTGAATCGTCAAAAAAATTGTTTCCTGACCTTTCTTCAAACCACAAGTCTCTTATTTGACCATCTTTCATAATCTTTGCTATGATTATTGCTTCAAGTTTGGTTCTCCCCTGTGCCAATTGACTCGAGAATGCCCATTGTTTTTGGATTTGATGCCATATCTCGGCGTTATAGATATCCAGAAGCTCCAAACTTCTTGCCTTGTCAGCCGCACCTTTAACTACCCCTACCTCCTGGGCCGCGATTTGCTCTTTTAATTTGTCTATGGCTGCCACAACCTGTCTGGACCTTGAGCGTGGAAGTTCTCTTTCGATTCGCTCTATAGCGGTCTTGACAGCTTTGTTTGCTTTGTATGTTTTCTCCTTCAATGATTTCTTGACGCTTAAGGGCTTTTTTGTCAGGGACACCTTTTTACTGACAGTCGTTTTTGTGCTCCTTTGTGATTTTAGTTCAGGTTTTGGAGCTGTTCTCTTCGGCAGGGCGCTTGCAGGAGGCGATTTTTGAACCACTTTGGGAGCGGGGCCTCGCGGTTGTGCCGCAGGGAGGGTTACCAGATCGACCTTGACCGCTTTTGGCATAAAACTCGGACGAGGACCCAACTTCGGGGTGAACATAACAGCCGTGAATAAAACAAGATGACATGC
>JAFDAE010000327.1 GCA_019314005.1 Deltaproteobacteria bacterium
GTGTCTACAGTACTGATCATCCAGGGCGACGTTCGCTGTTTCAATCCTAATGGTCCCGTGCTCTCCCTTCTGCAGGATGGCGTCCCGCGCGTTTATCGCAAGGTTCATCAAGATCTGTTCACTCTGCCCCGGGTCCGCATAAATAGTCTTTAAGTCGCCTGCTAAGACGGTCTCTATGGCAATGGTCTTTGGAATGGTTCGTGCCAACACGCTGGTGGTTTCCTTAACCGTCTTGTTCAGGTCGGTCGGTTTTCGTTGGGGATCCATGCGGCGACTGAACGTGAGAAGTTGGGTAGTAAGGTCGGCAGCCCGTTTGACCTCGTGTTCGATCCGTTTCAGGTACGAAAGCCCATCTCCGCTTAAAGACTCTTTGTTCATCAAGAGTTGAGTGAATCCGAGGATACCGGTAAGTATGTTGTTAAAGTCATGGGAGACACCACCGGCCAGGGTTCCAATAGCTTCCATTTTTTGCGCGTGGAGAAGTTGTGCCTCAAGATTTTTCTTTTCGGTTATATCCAGAATAATTTCCATCAGCCTGATTGTCTTCCCCTGTGCGTCAGTAATCGGCACACTGGTATTTTCGACCACAAAATCAGGTCGCACTGTTCGGACCTGCTTTTGCGGCCGGCCGGACCGAAGGGCTCGCATCGCCGGACATTTGTCGCAAATTCTCTCAGCCCCCTTGCGATTGGGATCGTCCTTGTAATCTCCCACCACATCGTAACACTTTTTCCCTTTCACCTGTTCTGTGGTCAAACCTACGCGCTCTTCAAGGAAGGGATTCAACAAAAGCATGTCCAGATCCGGACTCAAGAGGTTGATCCCTATCGGCAAATTTTGGACAATCAGTTCCATTTCCCTCGACAGCTGGTCCGCCTGCTTCTCGCTTTCAAGTCGTTTAAGCCCTATGTGGGAAAGGATAGAGGCCAGGGCGCCAAAGATGTTCGTGATCTTTTTAAATTCCTCGAGCGACATCATTTTTAGCTCTCTGATCGAATCAAGGAATGCCTCCTGATCAAGTCCCATCCTTTTTGCTATCTGCCGGTGTTTTTCCATATCCGGTGGCTCCGGCAGGATCTGTCCCATGCCGACAAATCCGACTACCTCCCCCTTAACCATGATAGGGGCAGTGGAGTCGTACAAAAGAAAGGGGCACCAACCGTGTGCAAAGGTTCCGTCCTTTACGGCCCGGGCGCCCAATTCTGCTGAAAACTTTTCACACGCTTTCAGCCCATCGGGTACGGAGTGAATGAGATCGCAATGCCGGGAGTAATTGCCCTTCTTACTGACATAATTCCCATTTGTGTCAACAAGAATGGCCGCGACCCCGGTTAAATCCGTAAAAAGGTCAAGGAGGTGGTTGATACTGTCCAGGTCTAACAACTTGCGGATGTCGAGAGAAGACATGGGCTGTTCCTCGCAGAGAAATTTTGTTAAGGGAATGTGGCCTATTGACTCCGTAAGACAGCCTCGACCCTGGCTATATCACCGGGGGTATCGACTGCCATTGATTCGTGAACAGTCTCGACCACTTTTATCCGATAGCCGTATTCTAAGGCCCTCAACTGTTCAAGTTTTTCTATCGCTTCCAATCTTCCCTCAGGAAGCTTAACAAAACGTTCTAAAAAACGCTTTCTGTACGCATAGATCCCCAGGTGTTTAAAGTAGTCAAACTTAACAGATGCATCTCTCCCAAATGGGATCGGAGAACGGGAAAAGTAGAGAGCGTCTCTGTTTTGGTCAAAGATGACCTTTACATGATTCGGGTCTGTTATCTCGTCCGGGTCAATCATTTTGCAGGCCAATGTACTCATGTCCAGGCCTTCGTCTTTCAGAAGGGGGTCCACCACCTCCGGCAAACAACGGAAGTCAAATATCGGCTGATCTCCCTGAATATTGATCACTATGTCGCTATCCTCTAATTTTAGCTTTCGCGCTGCTTCTGTTACCCTGTCTGTTCCGGAGCGGTGGACAGGTTCCGTCATTACCACACGTCCGCCAAAATCCTTAACGCATTGATAAATACGCTCATCATCTGTAGCCACTGCCACATCTGACAGGATATCGGCATTCCGGACACTGCTGTAAACCCACCAGACCATTGGTTTACCAAGGATCATGCTCAGGGGCTTTCCTTCAAATCGTTTAGAACCATATCGACAGGGAATAATAGCTACTATTTTCATTTTGTTTCCTTACTATTATTGATGATCTTGTAAAAAGCCTTTTGTGAACGACTTTGAGCATTTTTGGGGAAAAAGCACTTGAGATGTTCAGCGGTAAGAAATGCTAACTGTTTGAGGGCGTTAGCCCGAGTTTTAGCATTTTAGCTGAAGGTCTCAAGTGCGCCCAAAATGCTCATGAAGTGAACAAAATGGACTTTTTACAAGATCATCAACATTGCTGGCTACGTTCGTCTGTTCTTATGATACTCGTTTATCTTATCAATATAAACAATATCACTGAAATCATAGCCAACGCAAGACCATAACCACTGGAAGGAGCTTTAAAAAAAATGTACATGAACCTTGCGGGTTCGCGGGCCGTCGAATTCGCAGAAAAAAATGGCCTGCCAGGTGCCTAATTGCAAGCGTCCGTCTTGCACTGCGATTGTTTCAGAAGATCCTACAATAGTTGTCTTTATATGGGCGGCAGAATTGCCTTCACGGTGGCGATACCCTCCCTCCCAGGGGATAAGCTTGTTTAATGTGGTTACGATGTCATCCCGTACACTTGGATCTGCTCCCTCGTTGATCGTGATCCCTGCGGTTGTGTGAGGCACAAATATATAACAAAACCCGTTCCGGACATTGTCGGCATGAATTAAACGTTCCACATCGTGCGTAATGTCAATCATCTCGGACCGGGAGGTTGTTTTAACGGTAATTGTGGTCATAACATCCTCTCCACTTTTGATGAGCTTATTTTGGTCTTATCATCTGTCATTTATCATCTGTCATTGAGCATTTACCCCCGCCACGGCGGGGACAGATGACAAATGTGAAATGATAAATGATAAATGAGAGTCGTATCAAGTGACCAATCAAG
>JAFDAE010000328.1 GCA_019314005.1 Deltaproteobacteria bacterium
AGAGATAAAAAGTGGGGATCAACAAAGAAGAAAAAGAACCTGGTCGTAGAGTACCGTAACAGTAAACCAAGCCGGCATGCGAGGTCCCTTGCCCATTAGAGCGAAATGAACATCGAACATCGAATCTTGAATGGGAAAAGATGAAGAAACAGAAATATCGGGAGAAGGCATGAACGAAAGACATGTCATTAAGATTGCCGAAGAACTAAAAGTCAGACCTGAACAGGTCAAGGCAACAGGGGCATTGTTTGAAGATGGCGCTACAATGCCCTTTATAGCCCGGTACAGGAAAGAGGCCACCGGCTCTTTGGATGAGGTTGCCATCGCGGCTATTCGGGATCGCATGGCCCAGTTGGAAGAGTTGGACAGGCGGCGGGAGAGCATACTGAATTCACTCAAGGAGCGAGACCTGCTCACGGACGAACTTAAAGAAAAGGTTCTGGCCGTTGAGGCCCTTGCCACCTTAGAGGATATCTATTTGCCCTTTAGACCGAAGCGCAGGACCCGGGCCACGGTGGCGCGGGAAAAGGGACTTGAGCCCTTGGCCTCAATGCTATTTGAACAGGATGTGACAACAGATCCCCTTAAAGAGTCGGCCGCTTTCATCGACCCGGACAAAGGAGTTGAGTCGATCGAGGATGCCCTTGCCGGCGCACGGGACATTATTGCTGAGTGGATAAACGAGGACCAGGTCGCCCGGGAAAAAATGAGAGCCCTGTTCATGGGAAAGGGTATATTTCGAAGCAAGGTTATTAAGGGCAAGGAAGAGACCGGTTCCAAATATCGGAACTACTTTGACTGTGAGGAGCCCGTGGCCACGGCGCCGTCCCACAGAATCCTGGCCATGCGGCGGGGTGAAAAAGAGGACATCCTGGATCTGGTGAAAAAGAGGACATCCTGGATCTCAGGGTGGGTCCTCCTGAAGACAAGGCAATGACCTTGTTGGAAGACATGTTTGTCAAGGGGGCGGGACAAGCCTCCCAGGAAGTGAAAACGGCTGTTTGCGACAGCTATAAGCGTATGCTTTCCTGCTCCATGGAGACCGAGGTAAGGGTGGAGACCAAGAAACGGGCTGACGGCGAGGCCATCAAGGTCTTTGCCGACAACCTCCGGGAGCTGCTCCTTGCGCCGCCTCTGGGGCAGAGGTCTGTCATCGCAATCGATCCCGGTATTCGCACGGGCTGTAAAGTCGCCTGCCTTGACGGTCAGGGGAAGCTGCTCCAAACCGATACGATTTATCCTGCCAGGTCTCAGAAGGAGCGTTTGGCCTCAGCAAAGAGGCTGACAACCTTGATTCACACTTGCCGGTCCGACGCCGTTGCCGTGGGCAATGGAACTGCGGGACGGGAAACCGAGGCATTTGTAAAAGGTCTTGATCTCCCCGAGGGTATGCCGGTGGTGATGGTCAACGAAAGCGGCGCATCAGTCTATTCGGCATCAAAAGTGGCCAGGGCGGAGTTCCCTGATCTGGACGTGAGCATACGAGGCGCGGTCTCTATCGGCAGGCGCCTGATGGACCCGCTGGCAGAGCTTGTCAAAATCGATCCGAAATCCATAGGAGTAGGCCAGTATCAACATGATGTTAACCCGCATGCGCTGAAGAGCGGTCTGGATGATGTGGTCGTGAGTTGCGTCAATAGGGTGGGCGTAGATATCAACACTGCCAGTGAACAGCTCCTGGCCTATGTGTCGGGTTTGGGCCCCAGGTTGGCAAAGAATATTGTAGCCTATCGAAACGAGCATGGGCCCCTTTTGTCAAGGGCTGGTCTCAAGAAGGTGCCGAGGTTAGGTCCCAAGGCATTTGAGCAGGCCGCGGGATTTCTTCGTATCAGGAACGGCAAGAACCCCCTTGATGCGAGCGCGGTGCACCCTGAAGCGTATTTAATGGTTAAATCCATGGCCAAAGACCTTGGCTGTGGGATCAAGGACCTGATCAAGGACGAGACCCTCCGGAAAAAGATCGATCTGTCCCGGTATGTCACCGAGACGGTGGGGATGCCGACGCTGAATGACATCCTTCAGGAGCTGGCCAAGCCGGGAAGGGACCCGCGTAAGGAGTTTGAGAGCTTTAGTTTTTCCGAGGAGATTCATACTATTGAGGACCTGAAGTCGGGAATGAGACTTCCCGGTGTAGTCACCAATGTGACTGCATTCGGCGCCTTTGTGGACATAGGAGTCCACCAGGACGGTCTCGTACACGTGAGTCAGCTTGCCGATCGTTTTGTGAAAGACCCCCATCAGGTGGTCAAGGTTCATCAACAGGTCATGGTCACTGTCCTGGAAGTCGACCTGCAAAGAAACAGGATAGCTCTTTCCATGAAAGAAAAGGGAGATCGGGTCAAAGGCGCCCCTGAGAAAGGGCCCAAAAACCCCCGGAAAAAGGACAGGCCTTCAAAACCAGAAAAGCGGGATCCAGTCCCCTTCAACAATCCGTTTGCGCAGGCATTCAAAAAATCGTAGGCTTTTTTTTACAAACGGGCGACATGAATTATGCAAAGGTCTCATTCAGAAAGGAGTCAATGTATTTGGTGGCCCTGTCCCTCGTAGCCTGGAGGGGTAAATAATGGTTTCCGTCCAAGGGACCAAAAGAGATTTGCGGACATACTCGCCGAACTTCATTTTCATAATTGATTCTAACACCACCATCATAAATATCCAAGATCCTGTCATGGCGGGCATAAAGGCACATGGCCGGTGTATTTTGCAAACAGATCCTTTTCAATGGATCCAATGTGAAAAAATCAGCAAGTGTATTGAATAGCCTTTCTCTTTTCCGTTCTAATAGACCACAGCACTCTTTCCCCTTTTTTATTCCAGGAAACAAGAAATCTGCGTAATGTACGATGGCCGTCAAAATCTTTTTAATACCTATTCGGGCCGGAATCATCTTTCTATAATGGGCCCAAAAAGCGCTGAGCACAGCGCCCGGGCTTAACTTTAAAACAGCGTTTACAAGCACTACTCCCCCGAGAGGTTCTTTAAGGCGATAAACCGCGTAAAGAAGTGGTATGGCCGAATAACAGGAAGCGATTCCGAAAAGTGGGAGCTGCTCCTTTTTGCTCAGTGAGTATGCATATTGGAGCATATGCAACGTATCACGGAGGGTTGCCCTGAGAGAAAATTTGCCCGAGGAATTTCCATGTCCGGAATAGTTAAAGGAGATAAGATCGTATCTATTTCGAGTTAACCAGCGAAACATGCCGATCTGCTGGGACAAATTTCCGCCAATCAACGGCGGCAGAAAGATGAGACCCCGTGGAGAGGGATTGCGTACACGGGTCCATTCCAGAGTATTCCCCTGCCCTATCTGATAAATTCCTTTGACAAACGCTATACTCATTTCTGCGACTGCAAAAATAAAGCCTTGGTTAAGGGAGAGGCCTCAACAATTGAAAAGAATAAATCTTCTCTTATAGAGGCAGCCAATTTTTGGAGTTTTTGAATATAACGAGTAGTGAGGATAACGCCTGCGTATAAAAGGATATCATCTTTATTCTTTGGTGAATGTAGGGGTTCTGCCAGCACATCCAATAATTTGAGTTCAAATGCGGACTTCATTAAGATAGGCGAGGAGTGCTCAATGAGGGTAAGCCGAACCTTAATGTCCGGCAGAGAGTACGCATACTCCTTGTACGCAGTACCTTGAGGGAGCTGCTCGGGCAAGTTTTTCTTAAGCATCGCCTTAGGGACAACGGGCGCGAGGATATCGACATTTTCCTCATCAAACGTCGCCTTAAAATATCCTTGAAAGATGTTGAGCGTCTCGGACAACATGTCCAAAAGTTCCTCATCCGAACTCGCAGGACTCCCCGACAGCGTTTGGAACAGGGCATTGGCAGAGCCCCTGTCGAATTCCATCTTGATGTCAAGCCACGCTTCCGGCTGTTTAAAAATCAAAGCGGACCAGCCTATAAGTTCTACGT
>JAFDAE010000329.1 GCA_019314005.1 Deltaproteobacteria bacterium
CCGTGTTGGATGGACTGCTGCACACATGGGAGATATACTTAATGTCAAACCGATTATTTCGTTCTTTCAAGGTGAAGCGAAATCAGTAGGAAAGGTTCGAACACGGTTGCGTGCTTTAGATGAAGTTATGGCTATTATGAAAACAAAAGCACCTTTAGAGAGATTGGCTATCCTGCATTCAAATGCAGATGAGAAGTCGATTTCTCATCTTATGGCCCTTATGATACCTTACACTCAAACTATGCGAGTTCCTTTGGTTAATGTTGGGTCCGTTTTCGCTTCTCACGTTGGTCCAGGATGTCTTGGTGTTGCCTGCGTGTCTGCTAGAAATAACGCTTTATGACTTGATGCTTTACTCAGAATTGGTCATGAGCTGTGTTATTTTCCGTTTTGCCGAATATCGATCTTAAATGACAAGGAGTTGGAATGGCCCGACCTTTGGAAATCCTGTCGAAAATGCTTAAACTCGAAGAACTTAATTACGATTATCAAGATAGAGCCGTGTCAGGTGGGTTAGCACGTTATAAAGAAACTTGGCGGCGACAGGCGCTTGAAGTTTTTGGTGAAACAGAGCTATTGTGGATTGATGATGTTGCTAATCGCTTGACGGCCTATAGTTCGCTCGAACCCGTTGCCCGGAAAAGTGCGCTTCAAGCATTACGCATCTTACTCTCTGACGGTCCAGGTGTTGATAAAGCGAATGCTTCTCAAGAACCAGAGCAAAAAATATCACCACAGTATAAGCCTGAGAAATCAGTGCCAGGCAAGGGTTTAGAAGCTTCTATTGAGTATATGTCCGGTGTGGGCAGTAAAAATGTTGAATTACTCGCAAAACTCAATGTAAAAACGATTCGTGATTTTTTAAGATTCTACCCCAGACGTTATGAGGATTATTCACAACTCAAAACGATAAACCATCTTCAATATGGTGAGTATGTAAGTGTCTTGGGCACTGTATGGGAGGCTGGAGGAAGGTCAACCCATCGAGGTCGTCACATATTTAGAGTGATATTGTCAGACGCCACCGGCACTCTGGAAGTTACTTGGTTTAACCGTGAATGGTTAGCTAAACGCATAAAGTCAGAAATGCAGATTTTGGTGAGCGGTAAAGTAGATGAATACTTGGGACGGTTAACGATGAATGCCCCAGCTTGGGAAATAGTTGGACGTAAGGATTTGACAAATGTCCGAATTCAACCCATTTACTCATTAACGGAGGGATTAACACAACCCAAGATACGCACAATTATGAATAGGACATTATCAGCATGGGCATCGCGTATACCAGATCCGTTACCAGAATCAATGCGTAATGCGCATGATTTACTGTCATTATCAAAAGCATTGTCGGGTATCCATTTTCCAGATTCACAGGAACATCTAGAAAAAGCCCGACGAAGGCTGGCATTTGAAGAGGTACTTTACCTACAGTTAGGACTATTACGGCAAAAATCAGCATGGAAATCTCAACCTGGTCGTGCTTTAGCGTTTTCGAAAGAGCTTATATTATCTTATATTTCAGCATTGCCTTATCAGCTTACTGGAGCACAAAAGCGCTCACTGGATGAGATGCTGAAAGATATCGCATCTGGCCAACCCATGAACCGGCTATTGCAGGGTGATGTGGGTTCAGGAAAAACAGTTGTTGCCGCGTTATTGATGACGTTGGTCTCTACGCAAGGATATCAGGCAGCGATGATGGCACCAACAGAAATTCTAGCGGAGCAGCATTATAAGAGCCTATCACAATTATTCTCACTATTTCCAGAGCCCAAGCCTACGCTTCATCTGTTGACGGGGAGTACCTCAAAAGTAGAGCGCGATAAAATATATAGCGGGTTGGCAGATGGCTCGATACACATGGTGGTTGGAACACACGCTCTCATTCAACAAAGCGTTACATTTGACGATTTAGCCTTTGTAATCATCGATGAACAACACCGCTCCGGTGTTGAACAACGCGGGGAATTACGTAAAAAAGGATATAACCCGCATCTCATGGTGATGACCGCCACACCTATCCCACGCTCCCTGGAACTCACCGTATGGGGACATTTGGACGTCTCCGTATTAGATGAAATGCCACCCGGTCGCCAACCTGTGAAAACCCGGATCCTTCACCCCAGTGAACGAGAGCGGGCTTATGCATTTGTTAGAAGTCAGGTGCATAAGGAGCGTCAAGCTTTTATTATCTACCCATTAGTTGAATCTTCTGATAAGATTGATGCCAAGGCTGCAGTGGATGAACAAAAACGGCTGCAAAAGGAAGTGTTTCCAAATTTACGAGTTGGTCTTATGCATGGTAAATTAAAAGCACAAGAGAAAGACCAGGTTATGAATCAGTTTAAAAATAGAGAACTCGATATACTGGTAGCCACTTCGGTTGTCGAAGTGGGTATTGATGTTCCTAATGCGACAGTTATGATCATAGACGGTGCAGAACGTTTTGGGTTAGCACAATTACACCAATTCCGAGGTAGAGTTGGTCGTGGAGAGCATCAATCGTATTGTTTGCTTTTATCAAGCAGTTCATCACCCGCCGTCAATAAACGTTTAGAGATTGTGGAGTCGACGACAGATGGATTCCTTTTGGCGGAAAAGGATTTGGAAATGCGTGGTCCTGGGGAATTTTTGGGTACGCAGCAAAGTGGACTTCCTGAATTACCGATGGCTTCGCTGGCAGACACCCGTCTTTTACATTATGTTAGGCAGGTTGCGCTTGATCTGTTGGAACAGGATCCAGAGTTACACAAGCCGGAGCACAGTTTTATCCTTGACCGTGTCATGGTGTTCTGGAACCAATCCGGAGATCTAAGTTGAACGGGCGGATTGCAGTGTATCCAGGATCTTTTGATCCTATACATAATGGCCATATGGATATTGCCCAAAGAGCCGCATCTCTATTTGACAAGTTAGTGATAGCTGTATACTGTCATCCAAACAAACCCTTGCTGTTTAGCGCAGAGGAAAGGGTAAATTTAGCGAAAGCAGTTATGTCGGATTACTCTAATGTACACGTAGTGTATTATTCTGGCTTAACT
>JAFDAE010000052.1 GCA_019314005.1 Deltaproteobacteria bacterium
TATATGAAACTTGGACCCTTTGCTTCTCTCCAGATCCCATCTCCCCCTGATTTGACTTGTCAGAATATTGACCAGCTTTAAACCGAGCGATTCGGTATTTCTAAAATCGAGGTCTTTCGGTATGCCAACACCGTCATCACTCACTGTCAGTTCCATTTCATTTTCATCGGTTGAATGAAGCGTGATCTTGACTTCACCTTTGCCGTCTTCCGTGAAGGCATATTTTAAGGAGTTGGATACAAGTTCATTAACGATCAGACCACACGGAATAGCAGTATCAACCTCTATTATAACATCCTCGATATCTAACTTCAGTGCGATTTTTCCTGTATCAATTCCATAAGATCTAAACAGGATATTTGCCAGATGCTTGACGTATTCATTGAAGTCAATGTTCGCCAAGTCTTCTGATTGATAAAGTTTCTCATGGACAAGAGCCATCGACTTTATTCGGTTCTGACTCTCTATAAACATCTCAACATCCTTTTCGTCCCTGATATATTTGGACTGAAGCTTGAGCAGGCTGGAAATAACCTGCATGTTGTTCTTGACCCTGTGATGGATCTCTCTAAGCAACACCTCTTTCTCTCTGAGCGATGCTCTGACTTTCTCTTCCGCCCGCTTGCGATCCGTGATATCGCGCAACGATTCCACTACCATCCTCGGTCGGCCGTCATCATATCGCGCAGCCACACTGGCCATACACCAGAAGCTCCTTTGGCTCCCATCAGACGTTGTCATCTCGGTTTCAAATTCGTGCACTTTGTCATCTTCGAAGCACTGCCGAACAATACACGATTCGCAAATCTTGTCACGTCCGTGATAAACAGCATAGCACTTCTTGCCAACCATGTCCGGCCCGAACATATCCTTTGCAACATCGTTGGTCCACACAATATTGAATTGCTCGTCCACCATGAACATGAGGTCCGTCACCGACCCAACTACCCCGGCCAGCTTCTCTTCGCTTTCAAGACGAGCTTTCTCAGCCTTCATCTTCTCAGTAACATTGCGCGCAATTTCAATCACGGCAACGACCTGACCAGACTCATCCTTGACTGGCACGCCATAATCTTCCCAATACGATTCACCAACAACATCCATGGCAGGTTGATACATGGTTGCGTACTCAATGTTTCCCGTTTCCAGTGCCTTCTTACAGGGACACCCAGGACAAGGAGTATCCAGGTTCTGAAGCAATTTGTGACACGTATGTCCTACCAAATCGTCAGGGGTCTTATTAACCATCGCACTTGTTGTCTTGTTTGCCCAGACTATTCTCATCTCTGTATCAACAAGCGCAATCGAATCAACCGACGCATCAAGTATCGCCTGTTTCTGTGTCTCACTTTCCCGCAGCGCATTCTCAGCACGCTTCCGTTCGGTGATCTCTTGCATCAACTCTATGTTCTTATTTTTAAGCTCGTTAGACCTCTTTCGTTCGGTCCTGTAAAAAGCAAAACCCCCGGCCGAAAACAGCAGCATAACAAGCGCAGTAATCTCCACGTGGTGCATTGCATGCTGGAAAATAGGTGATGCAATTTCAGAATAATTCATGGAAACGCCAATCGACCATAACCGATTTCCTATATGCACAGGGGCATAGGCGATAATCCTCTTTCCGCATGTCGCACACCCATAAATCCCCGAACCTTCTTCACCTCGGGTCGATTTATTTACAATTTCTTCTAATAATGCCCAATCATGATCAGGAAACTTGCCTCTTCTCGGAGCCATAATATGTTTACCAACCTGGTTCGGATCAGGATAGCTTAACAGTGTTCCTCGTTCATCCAATATCCATGCGAAGCCCGCCTCGCCCACCTTGACTGGCTGAATAAAACGTTTATAGAGATTCTCCAGGCTAATCATCCATCTTACAATTCCTATAAATTCATCTTTATAAAATACCGGTTCTGAAATAGAGATACAGGGCTCGCCTAAGTTGTTATAAAACAGCTTACTGATATGCGGTTCATGCTCACGTACGACATACGCCACACCCGGCTTATCAGTAAAATCTGTTCCTGTTCTGTCCTTCTTGTCCCGCCAAAATGGATGTCTATGCAACATAATGCCATTGGCGTCCAATGTAGTAAGCGCATCAGCGACATCTATATGAGATTCATAAAAGATTTTAATAGGACAGACATGCAGTTGCGTTTGCATAATCCTATCTTTGATCTCTTCTTGAACCGCCGGCTCTGCTGCAATAACCTTTGACTCCCTTGAAAGAGTTTCGACAAATTCTTCCAGCCTACTCGCTGTTGTCTTTGCTATCGTAAGCAACCGCTGTTGTGTTTGCGAAATCGCCGTCTCCTCAAAATCCCTGTGGCACAGATATGACAAGTGCACAAAAATCCCAATAATTGCCAAAACGATGGTAATGGATACTACCACCTTTGTGGATATCTGTAGCGTTTTCATACGATTTTGCTCCGCTTATAATATTATAACCTAAATTGGGCGATTTTTGACTCGATCTGCACCAATCTCTTGCGCATCAAGGGCTTGTGAAAATCCTCGACATAGCCACGGGTATGCCTGCGGTTTTCGCAAACCTTGCTACATCAAGATATTGGCGCACCTCTTCCTCAAAAATCGCTCAACTTAGGTTTAAATACCAATTGATGATTTTGTAAAAAAAACTATAATACCTCATGTTAACATTTTTATATAAAAAGGGAGATGAATTGTCAAAATTGTGGTATTATTTAAATAAAAATAAATGTAACCGTTCAAGGTTCAGGGGTTCAAGGTTACTCGCCCTGCTCTCTTCACATTTACAGGGCAGCATAGCGTTTCCTCAAAACTCCGTTGCAAGAACCGGCTGAATACCGAATTCGTATAGCCTCTTTTTCATCAGCTTAACCGTGAACCGTGAACCCCTGAACCGTAAACCTGACAAGCCTGGGTAGTTACGTTGAAAAACTAATTCTTCGTAAGCGCATTATTTTTTTATTCGATTGAATAAGGGGACTATAATGGGTAAAATTCGAATTGGTGCTCTTGTTTCAGGTGGGGGTACCAATTTGCAGGCAATCATCGATGCCTGTGAAGCGGGCGTTATAAACGGCCAGGTGGTCTTTGTGGGATCAGATAATCGTGATTCCTACGGGCTTGAAAGGTGTAAATCACATGACATTCCGACATTTGTTGTGGACTATAAGGAGACTGCACGCCGTTATGACGAAGGGTTAGAAGGTCTTGTTCCGGAGGACTTCAATTTAAATGAGATATTAAAAAACCAGACACTGTTTTCCGTCTCTGAAGAGCCTGCCAAGTTGACCCGTTTTTTCAGTATACGGGCTGCGGCAGAGGGAGCCCTTATCCGTGAAATGAACCCCTATCCCTTTGATCTCCTTGTGTTGGCGGGTTTTATGCGAACTCTCAGTCCGTATTTCATAGACAAAATAAATCCCGCCCCTCTTGACCCACGTATTATGAACATTCATCCCGCCCTTC
Organism: Deltaproteobacteria bacterium; assembly: GCA_019314005.1. The sequence continues at coordinate 3,466 of JAFDAE010000052.1, forward strand.
TTCCGGCATTTCCCGGGACCGACGGATATGGCGATACGTATAGATATGGGTGTAAGGTTGGAGGATGTACAGTCCATTTTATTGACTACGGAGAGGATTCCGGAGCGATCATAGGCCAAAAAGCATATGAGATAACACCGGAAGATACTATAGAAACTATTAAAGGAAAAGGGCTAAAGCTGGAATGGGAGCTTTATGTAGACTGTGTTAGGCTCTTTGCTGAAGGGAAGCTCAAAGTGGTACGCAAGCTGTACAATCTCAAAGGAGGTCGCAAGCTTCAGGGAACAGTGGTTGAGATAATGCCGTAATGTTTGTCATTTGTCATTAAAATGATAGCCATCCTTTTTAACAATGGTCAATGAAAAATGTACAATGAGAAATGATAACGGAGACCCAATGGACTACAAGCGTGAACGTGAAAGGATGGTCCTCACCCAGCTTGAGGCCAGGGGGATAACAGACCTTAGAGTACTCGCAGCAATGAGAAAGGTCCCCCGTCATTACTTTGTTGGCGAGGCGCTTCAGGAGCAGGCTTACGGCGATTTTCCCCTTCCAATCGGGCGCGAACAGACGATTTCACAACCATATATGGTGGCGGAAATGACGCAGATCTTAGAGCTTACGCCTGATGATCAAGTCCTTGAAATAGGAACCGGTTCAGGTTATCAAACAGCCATACTGGCAGAGTTGGCCCACGAGGTATATACCATAGAACGAATTAGGGAACTCCTGATCGAGGCCAAAAAGAAATTGGATCGACTAAAATATCTTAATGTTGTTACAAGGTGTTCTGACGGCACCAATGGATGGCCGGAAGAAGGTCCATTTGACGGCATTATCGTCACGGCAGGCGCGCCGCATGTGCCGGAACCTCTAAAAGAACAATTAGCGATCGGAGGACGGTTAGTCATACCTGTCGGTGATATATATTCTCAGGTACTAATGAAGATAATCCGAAAGAAAGACAGGTTTGTTGAAATAGCTATGGGGGGGTGCCGCTTTGTAAAATTGATAGGAAACCATGGGTGGGGTGGATAGGAACAAGTGAAATTCTTACGACGGTTATACGATTGGGTGCTTCATTGGGCTGAAACCCCTTACGGGACTCCGGCCCTGTTTTTATTGGCCTTTTGCGAGTCATCTTTTTTCCCTATTCCACCCGATATTTTACTTATAGCGCTTGCAGTGGCAATCCCCAAAAAAGCCTTTCAGTATGCCCTGGTCTGTTCTATAGGATCACTATTGGGAGGTTGCTTTGGTTATCTGATCGGATGGGAATTTATGGCGGCCGTTGGAGACGCTATCATTCAATTTTATGGGTTTGGCGAAAAATATTCTTACGTCCAGGATCTCTATGTCCGCTACGACGCATGGGTTGTCGGGGTCGCAGGTTTTACCCCCATTCCTTATAAGGTCTTTACCATTGCCGCGGGTGCATTTAAAATAAATTTCATAGTATTTTTAGTCGTCTCTCTCATTTCCAGGTCGGCTCGTTTCTTTTTGATAGGAGGATTGATCTACAAATTCGGCGCTCCTATCCAGCGATTTATTGATCGTTATTTTAACCCGCTGGTAATTGCATTCACCCTGTTACTCATACTCGGGTTTGGAGTAATCAAATGGATTTTTTAGGTATGAATCGATTTGTTATATGGTTCCCCAAGGCGCTGTTGTTCCTTCTGTTTCTTCTGTTACTTATATACGGAATAGCCAACGGAGACATTAGCGACATCATACGCCGAGGAAGTATTCTTTGACTCGCCTGCATCGGTCTCAGGTGAGGAGACCTTTGAAAAACCGCCATTTTTTTGACGGTCTGCGCCAAGACAATAACAAAAACCTTTACGAAATACTCAATAATAATGATAAGTTCGTAAAAAGTTCAAAAAAATCCCATCCATATTAAAGAACCTTCAAAGACCATCCGATTGTAAGACAGATATCACTTGTTGTTCTTATCATTTGGCATGAGCATTGCAATCTGTACACCGTACCACAAGTATGTGGCATCTTTCCCAATACCTAAGTTGAGCAATTTTTGGGGAAGATATGTGCTGAGATCTTGATGCAGTCCCGCCTGGGCGGGACGAAAACCGCAGGCATACCCGTGGATATGTCGAGGATTTTTGCGAACCGTTGATGCGCAAGAGATCGGTGCAGATCGAGTCAAAAATCGCTCAATTTAGGTAATAGTAAGGGGTCTAACTCGTTTTACTTATGGAACAAAACGACAAAAAAACTCAAGCGCCTGACTCAAAGAATGCACCCGACAAGAAGTCCTCAGGGGCGAAAACCTCATTGCGAATCGGTGAAATATTAGTTAAAGAAGGCCTCGTAACCAAGGAGGCAGTTCAGAAGGCGCTTGCCATTCAACGGCAGGAAGCAGCGATACGCAAACTCCCCTTAGGCCAGGTCCTCGTAAAAAACGGAGCATTATCAGAATCCGGCCTGGAAGATCTCCTCAACCATCCCGACCTCAAAAGGAATATAGGAACATTAGCGATTGACAAATGTTTGCTTACGAAAGATCAACTGGAATTTTGCTTACAAAACAAAAAACCGGCTCAACTTATAGGGGATGTCCTTATTAAGAAGGGGCTGCTTGACCCTGAAGACGTTGGAAAGCTGCTCAAGGAGCAGATCAATGCTCCAAAGCTCGGGGAGTTGGGAGTCAAGCTAAAATTAATCAGCCAGAAGGACCTTGAAGTCGCTCTAAGAATACAAAAATCCTCCCGCATATTAGGTGAAATTTTATGCGATTTAAACTTCGTCAATCCTGTTGATCTTAACTACGTGCTTAACAAATATAATAAGCAGATGGAGCTTGGTGAGATTCTTTTAACGCTCGGCAATATAAACAAACAACAACTCAATACCGCCCGTCAGGAGCAGTCGTACAGCTCAGATTCTCTGGGTCAGGTACTGGTAAAGAAAAAGTTTATAACTCCGGAACAGCTCCAATTTGCTTTGTCTAAACAGTACAATGTCCCCTTTAAGGATCTGACCGACTTCGTATACGGCGACTCAGCAAAAAAAACCCTATCCGGTATTGTCAGTCAAAAGTATGCTGAAAAAAATCTGGTTCTGCCGATTTCATTGGAGGGCAGCAGCCTGACCTTAGCACTCTTTAAGCCAACTCTTCTGAATATCGTGTACGAACTGAAGAACATGTACGGGCACTTGCGTGTATCGTGCATACTCATAACACAAAAGAAATTTGAAGAACTTTTTGAGATACTCTACAGCAAGCGTCTTGGTCGCAGCAGTTCAGCGGATCAACTGGCAGGGGCAGAGGACGACGAAGATGTCGACTTCATGGAGCTTAGTCTTGATGAAGAGATGGAAGGAAATGATTCGGAGACGGCTGTTTATGGAGTAAAAGATATTGAAGCTGAAGAGTTGGTAAACTTTATCGTCAAATACGGCATTATAAATAATGCAAGCGATATTCACATTGAGCAGGATCGCAAGGGGATAAAGCTTCGTTATCGAATGGACGGTGTCCTGCGAGAAACGAGCATAGGGTGGTTGAAGGAAAAGATTCAAGAAAAGGTCGGCGCTGTTATTTCCCGTATTAAGGTCATGTCAAACCTTGATATCGCAGAGAAACGCCTCCCACAAGACGGTGTTTTCCGTATCAACTATTATGATAAAGGGGACGACAAAAAGTTCGATCTTGATTTCCGGGTCGCCACCTGCCGCGGCATTACAGGAGAAAATGTAACAGTTCGAATCCTTGATTCCCGCAAGGCCAATGTCGGCCTTGCAAATTTGAACCATTCCCCTCACGTGCTGGACCCGTTTAAGACCCTTCTTAAGAGCTCTGCGGGGATGATCCTGGTGTCCGGCCCAACGGGAAGCGGGAAGTCGTCAACACTGTATGGCGCCCTGCAATACGTGTACGACCCAGGCATAAAAATTATAACCGCGGAAGACCCCATCGAATATAGCTTTCCCGGTATCATGCAAACCCAGATAAACCCCAAGATCGGTCTCACCTTTTCAAGACTCTTGCGCTCCTTTCTCAGGCTTGACCCTGATGTGATACTCGTGGGCGAGATACGTGATGAGGAAACAGCAAAGATCGGCTTTGACGCCGCCCAAACCGGACACCTTCTGCTGAGTACCATCCATACCAATGATGCTATAAGCGCTGTCCCGAGGCTTCTTGACCTTAATGTAGAATACGGTCAAATATCATCCTGCCTCATGTGTGTTCTTGCCCAAAGACTGGTACGGAGGATTTGTCCCTCTTGCAGTAAAGAATATGTCCCCGGGGAAGATGAGTGGGGCCTGGTTTTTAAGAGATATCCGGCCCATCTCACTTTTTATAAAGGACAGGGTTGTGATGCATGCAACTTTACGGGATATAAAGGACGCACTCTTCTTTCGGAGGTCTTTGTCGTAAACAATGAAATTTCCCAGGCCCTGAATAGAGGGCTTGACGTGGACGGCATCACAAAGTTGGCAATAGAAAGCGGTATGAAGACCATGCTCGAGGACGGTCTATTAAAAATGAACGATACAACGCTATCAGAAATTATCAGGGTGATCCCCCACGACATGATAAAAGAGTTTCGCTCAAGGGAGCAGGCGCAGGACGTGGCCGACTTTCTCATTGAGAGCCTGTTGGGGGATGGTGGAGGTTCTCCTAAGAAAGCCGACGACGTATCACCTGGAAGCTTTCAGATATCCAACCCTGAGACAGAACGAGTGACGCTGGACCTAATACAACAAAAATATGAAAGTCTCAGGGCCAGCTCAGGCCAGACCGATAGCACAGTAGACAGTTCTCTGTTTAAAGAATTCATCGCTGAGAATTTTTATAATATCTGTTCACAATATAAATGTAAGACGGTAACTTTTAACATTGAAAACAACGCAGGGACTGTAGAGATTGTAGCTGTTCCCGACTCTTAATCAAGAAACGGTATGACTAGAACAATTACTATCACGAGTGGAAAGGGAGGCGTCGGAAAAACAAACATCAGCGTCAACCTGGCTCTACACTTGGCGACATTAGGTCACCGGACATGCCTGTTTGATGCAGACCTGGGTTTAGCCAACATCAACATCCTCTTGGGGCTAAACCCCGAGCACGATCTGGAAGATTTAATTCTCAATCGCCGCACTCTCCAAGATATTATTATACAAGATTACAAAGGGATCGATATCATTCCCGGCAGTTCAGGCACAGAAAAGATGGCCAACCTTGAAGATGACCAAGTGGACCATCTGATCCGGTCTTTTTCTGAACTCGACGGATATGACTTTTTGATTTTTGATACCTCGGCTGGTGTCTCAAGAAACGTTATATCCTTCTGTTTGGCTTCTTCAGAAGTAGTGCTGATCATAACACCTGAACCCACCTCGATGACCGATGCTTATGCACTATTAAAGATACTGTCCCTAAACGGGTTCAAAGGGACGGCAAAGATTGTGGTGAATCAGTGCAAAAGCATCCCAATTGCCAAGTTTGTCTATAATAAGTTCAAAGAGACAGTAAAAAAATATCTTCCTATAGACGTTATGCCGCTCGGTATTGTTATTCATGATAAAAAAGTGGTGGAGGCTGTCAAAGCACAACAGCCGCTGGTATTGCTCTATCCTGAATCGAATGCTTCCAAGTGCATTAAAAATATTACAAAACATCTCTTGGAAAACAAGCCGAAGAATTTGGAAGCTGCCGGCAGGGCATCATTCTGGACAAGGTGTCTACAGCTAATAAAAAGCCCATTGAACTTAACCGGATCCAAAAAAGAAGAACCGGACACAGCGCTTGAATCCTCCAACCAAGACATGCAGCAAGGACCACCTCAAGCTGCTCCAGAGGAGTCTGTCACGCAACAGGCCCCTGACAAAGAAAAACCGGACACAACGCAGACCTCCGATAAAGACATGCAGGGAGGGCCACCTCAAGCTGCTCCAGAGGAGTCTATTGCGCCGCAAGCCCCTGACAAAGAAAAACCAACCGCTGTAACATCCGGTCCTGCCGGGCATAAAAGTACGTCAGATATGGAACAGGGTGTTTATCTCTTGATGAGCAAAGCTATTGACAGTATAGAATCCGTTTCTCAAGAGCTTCAACTTATGAGAAAAGCTATTGAGGACGGGGGTGGTAATGGCCTTGGTATGAACAAATCAGCTGACAATAGACAAAGCACACTACATCCTAATGCAATAATCTTAGACTTTGACGCTTATCAGAAACAAAATGACACAAATACAGATGCAAAAAACGATGAATAAGAACAAGACCAATACGGACAAATTAATAAAAACCATCGAACAGATCCCTACCATTCCGATTATTGCCAACAAAATCATGGGAATCATCGGGAATGAAGATACCTCTTTTAAAAAGCTTGTAGGACTTGTCGAAAAAGACCAGGCATTAGCCGTTAAACTATTAAAAGTTGCGAATTCGGCCTTTTACGGACTCTTGAGTAAGGTAAGCTCTCTTGAACACGCGTTAGTTGTATTGGGCACTAAAGAAGTAAAATCTATTGTATTAGGTTTTTCCGTCCACAATTTCTTTTCCCACAACAGCGATGGCACCTTTGACCGCACACAATTCTGGAAACATTCTATTATATGCAGCCAGGTTGCCAAACTATTGGGGAGACGTT
>JAFDAE010000053.1 GCA_019314005.1 Deltaproteobacteria bacterium
GCCCGGACGGTCGCCAATATTGATGTTGCGTGGCTCGAAAAACTGGGTGGGCATCTTTGCCGTTCTTGGTATTCTGAGCCGCATTGGGAAAAGAAACGCGGTGAAGTTGTCGCTTATGAGAAGAAGACCCTGTTTGGCCTCCCAGTTGTGGAAAAACGAAAGGTCGGCTACGGCAGGATAAAACCGGATGAGGCAAACGAGATATTCATCCGTTCAGCGCTCATCGAAGGAGATATAAATCGAACCTATCCCTTTTTGCAACACAATCAAAAGCTGATCGCAAGTATTGAGGACCTTGAAAATAAAACCCGGAAGCGGAATCTCCTGGCGGATGAAGAGGCGATGTTTCAATTTTATGCGGAACGGATCAAAGGGTTCAGCGATATTCGCAGCTTTAATAAATTTCTCAAGGAGAAAGCCGATGACCGATTCCTCAGAATGCGCGAGGAAAACCTGCTAATCGAAGAACCGGACAGGGATAAGCTCAAACAGCTTCCGGACCACCTAAGGATCGGGGACCACAAATTAAAGCTCGCTTACTCCTTTAATCCCGCACACGAAGAAGATGGAATAACCCTGGTAATTCCCCAAGAGATCGTACACATCATTCCCCATGAACCTCTTGAATGGCTGGTACCCGGACTCTTGGAAGAAAAAATCGCTGTTCTCTTAAAGGGACTTCCCCGGTCGATTAGAAGAAACTTTGTGCCAATCGCCCGTTACGCCAAAGAGATCGCAAATGAACTCCCAAAATCCCATGAGTCGTTTTACACCTGTGTTGAAAGGCATATCCGAAAACGCTACGGTATTAAGATCACACGAGATGTCTGGCCCCTGGAACTCCCTTCCCCGCACCTTATGATGCGGTTTTCAGTGGTTGACGGCAAAGGCAAGGAGATCGCAAGCGGACGAGATCTGCAGAGGCTTTCTCGGGACATCCCGGAAGGGGAAATAGATTCTCGGTGGGAGGCCGCACAAAAGCAATGGGAAAGATCCGGTATTATCTCCTGGGACTTTGGTGAACTCCCGAAAAAGGTGGGCCTTGATTCGCAAGAGGCGGATATATCTCTGTTTGCCTACCCAGGGCTCCAAGCAGAAGGAGACTCTGTTGCGGTCCGGCTATTCAGGTCTCCTGAAGAGGCCGACAAGACAAGCCGGCAAGGGATCATCCTGCTCTATTCGCTCTATTTTGCTGATGAATTGAAACACGCGAAAAATGCGCTCTTTATACCAAAGGATATGGAGAGACTCTGCAAGCCGTTCGGCACAGCCAAAAAAGTCAACCGGTCCATGTTTGAGTGCGTAAAACGACATTTGTTCGATGTAAAGGATAAAATCATCCGCGGTGAGGCCGAATTCTTACACAGAGCGGACAAGCTGCGCGGCAGGATCTTTTCAATCGGGGACAAGGCAAAGAACTTGATTCAAGAGGTCTTACAGGAACGAAAGGCCGCCTTGGATGCCATTGTCAGGTTTGCTTCCCTTTCCGTCAAAAACAGTAGTGCCAACCAATTTTATCAAACACTGGCAAACGATCTGAACCGGCTCCTTCCGGCAAACTTTCTCGATCTTTATGATCTATCACGCATAGAACACCTTCCACGGTACTTGAACGCGCTGCAACTTAGAGCAGAACGGGCCTATTCTAACCTGGACAAAGATCAGCTCAAGGCTCAAGAACTCGTACCCCATATTGAACGTTTGCAAGAGGCGCGTAAAAAAATCGGGGATAACGCACCGCTTACGGCATTAACGCTCCTTGATGATTTTCGTTGGATGATTGAAGAATTTAAGGTTTCTCTATTTGCCCAGGAGTTGCGGACTCCCTACCCTATTTCCGGCACTCGATTGAATAAAAAATGGAGAAAGATTGAGGAACTTCTACCATGAGACCTTTGAAAAATGTTCAATTTTGTTCAAGTTCAAGGATGGCGAAGATTTTAACCGGAGGAATACATTGAGTATTTTGAGGATTAAAATCTGAGCCAGACGCAGGCACGAAGTGAAGCGTCAGCGCTATTTGGGCAAAAGAGGACGTTTTTCAAAGGTCTCACCATAACTGCTTGTCGATCGGTCTAAGCGAATCAAGAATAGCCACCCAGTCACGTTTCATCTTTTTTGCCTTCATAATAAACTGCACTTGTACCCCATTCTGCGTAATCGAGAAATAGACATCGGCCTTCTGGCCCCTCTCCTTCTTAAAGGTTCGTCCTATTGTTATCTTAGCGTTATGGTCCAAAGAAAACTTTTCTACGATCTTATTAATTTCGTTACCTATCTCTCGAGGATTGGCATAATCGGAACGGCTTCCGTATGTGGCTTGAACGAGCGTTTGTATGTCTTTATGTACAATGGCATCCATGGCAAGCACCACTGCCCCTCCAGGGGAACTGTTGGGCCCTGTCGAACAGGCGGCTACAAGAAAAAGGACTGTTATAGCAAGATATATTTGTAAGTTCTGTTTACTCATCATTACCTCGTTTCGTAACTGCTCAGGTTTGTTAGGTTCAAAGTTCAGAGGTTCACGGTTCGAGGTTAAACCGGCGAGTAACCGTGAACCTTGAACCGTGAACTCTGAACCTGATCAGTTATTTCCCAAACAGGTTTTCAAGCGCTTCCAACGCCTTTTCCTGCGTTTCTATCCCCTTTTCCCCCTCAGATGTATCCTTGAACTGAAACATGTCGCAAAAATTGGCCCGATCCTTGTCGGCCACGTATTCAGCTATCGGTTCCCGGCATTCATGATGAGCGCCGGTGTCGTAAAATATGCAGTTCAGGCACACATGAAGGTCGTGTCCGCAAAAGGGGCATTCGTCTCTCCTCCCTGGTTGGGAATCAAATGCCGGCTCATTTTTACAATGATAACATCTTTTCATTGTGAATGTATCTTATATTAATCAACTTAAATTTCCAAGTACAAATGCAGAATTCCCTCCCCTATTTTTTCACCATCAAAAATAGCTGGAAAAATCGGTAGGAATATGACAAAAGTATTTCTTAAAAATCTTCCAATTTTTAGGAGCTGCCATGCATAAGAATAAATCTTTTCTGGAAAGAATATCTGAAGGCGTTGTCCTTGGGGATGGCGCTATAGGTACCCGGTTTTATGAAATGGGAGTCGATATTACTACCTGCTACGACTATTTGAATATTGTAGAACCGGAAATGGTAAAGAACATCCACCGTTCCTACCTTGAAGCGGGAAGTGAACTAATAGAGACAAATACGTTCGCCGCAAACCGGTATAAGCTTGAGAAATACGGTCTGGAACACAAAATTAAAGATATCAATAACAGGGGGGCAAAACTCGCCCTTGAGGTCGCGGGAGATAACGCCTGGGTAGCGGGCTCCGTAGGTCCTCTCGGTATCGACATCGCAATGTCCGAACATGAAGAGTTGTCAGCAGGTGATGTTGAAGCAATCTTTCGAGAACAGATAGAGATCCTTGCTGAATCCAGCGTTGATGTCATTATCCTTGAAACCTTTGCTGACCTTGATGAGATGCTGGCTGCAATACGGGCCGCAAAATCGGTCTCTTCTCTTCCGATTATTTCACAGCTGGTCTATCCATTTCAGGGAAGAACCATGTATGGCAAAACCGCCTATGACTGTGCCTCTGCATGTCTGGAAGCCGGGGCTGATATTGTGGGTTCCAATTGCGGCCGCGGGATCACCGGTATGATCGAAACCGTAAAGCAACTCACCCGGATAAAAGATGCCCCCATTTCTGTATACGCGAATGCCGGCATGCCGGAGCTCCAAGAAAGTCGGGCCATGTTCATGATAGATGAGGATTACTTCTCCAAAAAGGTCATGGAAATGGTCGATATGGGGGCGACTCTTGTGGGAGGATGTTGCGGTACCAACCAGTCACACATAGCCGCGCTTGCGAGAAAGATCTCTGCACGAAAAGGGAAAAAGAGCTTGAAAATACCTGTCGCGGAAGTCCCTTCACAGGTGCAGCCGCAGGAGATCAAGTTTAAAAAAGGGGGATTCCTGGACAGCCTCATTCCAGGTCAACTTCCTGTGATTGTTGAAATCGACCCCCCCCATCATTTAGATATCTCCCATATTATGGAAGGCGCAAAAAAGATTGCAGAGGCGGGCGCAAACGGCATCTCTCTTGCTGAAAACCCTCTGGCCATACTTAGAATGGGCAATATCTCCCTTGCCCATCTCATTAAGAGAGACGCCGGTATTCAGACTATAGTGCATATGACATGTCGCGATAGAAACATTCTGGGTCTACAATCAGCTCTCATGGGAGCCCACGCACTCGAAATAGAAGGGATGTTGGCCATAACCGGCGATCCGGCAAACTTTACTGACCAGCCCGGAGCAAAAGGGGTGTTTTCGATAAATTCGTTCCGCCTCATTGAAATCATGACAAAGCTGAATAATGGAACCAATATGTCCGGGAAATCGATAAAAATGGAGACTAATTTTTCTATAGCGGGAGCCCTAAACTTTGTTGCAAAGCACCCGGACATCCAGTTGAAAAGGCTAAAGAAAAAGGTCGAGTGCGGCGCTCAGTTTATGATGACGCAACCCTTATTCGTTAAAAAAGATATTGAAGTGCTTGTAGAAAAAACAAGGGATTGCCATATCCCGATCTTTGTGGGGATCTATCCCCTGTTGTCACATAAGAATGCAGAGTTTCTCCATCATGAAGTCCCCGGTATCAATATACCAAAATATATTAGGGACCGGATGGGACAGTATGAGGACAAAAACGATCAGAGAAAGGCAGGGGTGGATATCGCCAAAGAACTGATTACGGATGTCAAAGATATTGTAGACGGAATTTATATCATAAGTCCTTTGAACATCTGGAAAATATCATTAAGCCTATTGAATCATATTAGGAAAGGGTAAACCGGGTTACGGGTTGCGAGTTGCGGGTTTCGGGTTCAAGGTGTCGGGTTTTGGGTATGAGGTTTCAGGTTTGGATCCTTTCAGCTTTGACCTATGACCCATGAGCTATTTTCTGGCACCCGAAACCTAACCCCTAACACCTGTCTTCTGACTTCTGACTTCTGACATCTGTTCTCTGACCTCTGTCTTCTGACCTCTTAAACCAGGAATTTATGGATTTGCCTCTTGACGACAAAAAGTCAATTATCGCGTGGAGCATGTATGATTGGGCCAATTCGGCCTTTGCAACCACGATTATGGCTGGATTCTTTCCGATCTTTTTTAAGCAATTCTGGAGCGTTGGCGTTGACACCACGGTAAGCACAGCCAGGTTGGGGCTGGCAAATTCTATTGCGGGCATCACTGTAGCTTTGTCGGCACCCATATTGGGGGCTATTGCTGACAAAGGCACGGCAAAAAAGAAATTTCTCCTTTTCTTTGCTTACATGGGCATTGTGATGACCTCGGCCCTGTACATGGTTTCAAAGGGTAACTGGCCCATGGCCATCATGCTGTACGTCTTTGCAACCATAGGATTCTCAGGGGGGAACATCTTCTATGACTCGTTGATCACCGGTGTCGCGTCTAAGAATAATATAGATTTTGTTTCTGCATTGGGTTTCTCGCTTGGATATTTAGGCGGTGGTATTCTTTTTGCGGTGAATGTATGGATGACCCTCAGTCCCGCGACATTTGGACTCGCAGACGCTGGAGAAGCTGTAAGACTTTCATTTCTATCCGTGGGTGTTTGGTGGGCGGTTTTTTCGGTGCCTCTCCTCTTGTTTGTAAAGGAGCCTGCGATTGAAGAGGCAAAACCTGGCGTGAATATGGTGAAAGCAGGTTTTACTCAATTGAAAGAGACTTTTCAGGAAGTCCGTCAATTGAAACCCATCGTTCTGTTCCTCGCGGCTTACTGGCTTTACATGGACGGCGTGGATACAATCATACGCATGGCAGTGGATTACGGCATTTCCATCGGTTTTGAATCGAATGATTTAATTGTTGCCTTGCTCATCACTCAATTCGTCGGGTTCCCATCCGCCATAGGATTCGGTTATCTTGGGGGTAAAATCGGCGCCAAGCCCGCTATCTTTATCGCCATTGCGGTTTATCTGTTTGTTTCCATCTGGGCCGCTTTCATAGAAACCAAAAACGAATTCTATATCCTGGCCATTATCATTGGTCTGGTCCAGGGTGGTATTCAGGCATTAAGTCGCTCATATTACGCGAAAATAATCCCTGTTGACAAATCAGCCGAGTACTTCGGCTTTTATAATATGTTAGGGAGATTCGCTACCGTCATTGGTCCCGTCGTCATGGGCGGAGTTGCTCTGCTTGTAAGGTCTATGGGTTATAGCAGCAATATCGCGTCACGAGCAAGCATTGCATCTATTTCAATCTTCTTTATAGCCGGTGGAACCTTATTCTATTTTGTGAATGAAGAGAGAGGTAGAGAAGGAGTATGAACTCATGGATACTCTTTTGGAATTTCTGTTCAAGTTCGCGCTATGGCTCCGTTATCGTATCAAGGTCACAGGCCTGGATAAGATAAGAGCCAGGGGAGATAAGAGTATACTCTTCCTTCCTAATCATCCCGCGCTGATCGACCCGGTGATCATGCTCCATGTCTTGCACAAGGATTTTGCCCCACGTTCTCTCGCAAGTGAATTCCGTATAGACCGGCCGATTCCGGATATAGCAAGAGAAGGCCCTGCAGCGGCTGAAGGCATTAGAAACGTCCTTTCAAAAAGCATCACAGGTCTTCGCAACGGAGAAAACCTGTTGCTTTACCCTGCCGGTCATCTCAAGCGAAGTTACCTGGAAAAACTCGGGGCTACCAGCGCTGTTGACGTGATCCTGGAAAATATCCCTGATGTACGCGTCGTACTGGTCCGTCAGAACGGCTTGTGGGGAAGCAGTTTTAGCTGGGCTTCAGGCAAGACCCCGGACTTTATGACGAATTTAAAGCACCATCTAAAGTACTTATTACTCAATGGTCTCTTTTTTATGCCCCGCCGTCCGGTAGAAATCGAATTTGTCGAGCCGGAGAATTTTCCGCGCGGTGCAGACCGGGTCACCACAAACCGCTTCATGGAAGATTTCTACAGTGCCGGTGCCTGGCACAATACTTATGTTCCTTACCTGTTTTGGGAAAAAGGAGGGATTCGGGCGCGGCCGGAGCCCGAATATGTAAAGATCGAAGGTGACACAGGTTCCGTGCCTGAAACCACGCGAAAACTCGTTCTAAGGCATTTCGAACAGATTACGGGGCGAACAGACCTGAATGAAAACCACCGTCTCGCATACGACCTCGGACTGGACAGCCTCGCCATCGCCGAAGTTATCCTGTGGCTGGAAAAGGAATTTGGTTTTCCCCCGGTTGATACCGATGCACTGAAGACAGTGGGCGATGTCATGCTAACTGCCGTAGGCAAAGGTGTACCGTCTGACTTCGCTCAATTAAAATCGGTCAGTCCGAAATGGTTTGTTGAAACCTCTGAAAACAGGCCGCTGACACTGCCTGCAGGGAGCGCCATAACCGAGGTCTTCCTGAATCAGGCAAAGCGCAATCCGAGCAAGGTCATCATCGCGGATCAGTTGAGCGGCGAAAAGACGTATCGTGACATCATTACCGCGATTATGGCGCTCAAACCCCACATCGAACAGCTTCCAGGCATCCATGTAGGGATCATGCTCCCTGCGTCGGTAGGTGCGAATATTGTCTATCTTGCCACATTATTTGCCGGAAAAACGCCGGTCATGGTCAACTGGACCGTGGGTTCCCGGAACATGGCCCATTCGCTTAATCTGATAGGGATTCGGCATGTACTGACTGCTAAGGCGCTGGTCAGCAGACTGGATGCACAAGGCATCAATCTGGACGAAATAAGCAACCGGTTTGTGTTTATGGAGAATCTTCGCAAGAAGATCTCTTTTGCGTCCAAGCTATGGGCGTATTGCAGGAGCCATCTCAGTTGGTCGTCGTTAGAACATGCAAAGATAACCGACACCGCTGTCATCCTTTTTACCAGCGGGTCTGAAACTCTGCCAAAAGCCGTACCGCTTTCGCACGAGAATATCATGGCCAATATACGGGACATCCCAACGATGGCAACGATTCGCGAAAACGATGTAATGATCGGTATGCTCCCCCCGTTTCACTCATTTGGAATTACTACAACAATGGTTATGCCACTATGCATGGGCCTGCGCACAGTATATCATCCCAACCCGACCGAGGCGCCGACAATCGCGCGGCTGATCAAGAGATACAAGGTTTCACTAATGGTTGGCACCCCGACATTTCTCAACGGCATAATGCTGGCATCAAGCAAAGAGCAACTCGATACGCTGCGATTAGTTATCAGCGGAGCTGAAAAATGTCCGAATTCAGTGTACAAAGTCCTCAACGAACGCTGCCCGCATGTAAAACTCCTCGAAGGATACGGAGTAACCGAATGCTCGCCCATTGTCTCCGCCAATCCGGAAGACTCTCCAAAGCCGTATACTATCGGCAAGGTACTCCCCTCATTTGAACATGTCATCATCGGTGTAGAGTCGGGAGAAAGGATCGGCAAAAACAAAGTGGGAATGCTTCTGGTGCGTGGACCCAGCGTGTTCAGCGGGTATCTGAATTATGACGGCGAACCACCGTTTGTTGAATACGACGGGAAACAATGGTACCGCACCGGAGACCTGGTAACTGAAGACAACAACGGAGTGCTGACTTTTTGCGGCCGTCTGAAACGCTTCGTTAAGCTGGGCGGCGAGATGATCTCGCTTCCGGCCATTGAGGATGTCCTGTTACCCCACTTTATCAGCGACAAAGACGAAGGGCCGGTCATTGCCGTTGAATCAACACCGAGCGAGGAGAGTCCGGAACTGGTATTATTCACAGTGAAAGACACAGACCGCGTAACGGTTAACAACTACATTCGCGATGCGGGGCTAAGCGCATTACACAACATCCGGCAGGTCATTAAGCTAAAAGAAATCCCGGTCCTGGGTACAGGCAAAATAGATTACAGGGCGCTGAAAGGGCGGTTGAAATGAGGCAGTTTCAAAACGTCCCCTTTTGCCCAATCTCTGCGTCAGGCTCAAATTCTGGCACGCAGTGAAGCGTCAGCGCTATCCTCGAAATACCTCAAGTATTCCTGTGGTTATAATTTTCGCCTTTCTTGACCTTGGACAAAATTGAACATTTTGAAACTGCCTCAGAAGGATAAGCCTTTTCGCTTATATCTCACCTCGAGCCAACGGCCATTATGTACAATGGTTCTTCTTTTTCGGGCATATTCAGAATCCTCTTAACCGTATCATCATAAAAAGCCCCGATAGTCACTGTTCCGAGATTTAATGACGCTGTTTGGAGACAAATGTTTTGGGCGGCATGCCCCACCTCCATATACACATATTGTATCCCTCTTTGTCCATATTTTCTGGTTGTTCGCTCATAGACCGCGGAAAATACGATAACAGCGGCCGCATTCCTTACAGGGGACTGACCCAGAGCGGCATTACACAATTCAAGCCTTTTATCGCCATGTGCGACCCTTACCAGGTCATGGCCGTAAGGTCTATACTTATAGATTCCATCGGGAAGATCGTTCACATTTCCGGCAACAACATAAAGCTCCAGTGGATAGAGCGCCCCTGCCGAAGGGGCCGTCCTAAAACCTCGTCTCGCTGTAATCCCCTGTGCAGCCCAAAGGAGTTGTCCTACTTCCGCGAGTGTCAGTGGAACATCTTTGTAATCTCTCACCGACCTTCTCTCACGCAAGGCCTTTTCGATCGAGGTCTTGCTATCATATCTGGGTTCGGACAGTCGTATTATTTCTGATTCATGCTTCATAGCAGACTTATTCTCCATATCTGACGCTGACGACATGGCAGGAAATACCATTCCCATACATAATATAACGATGGCGGATATGAGTAAATATTTTTTTATTTTGTCCATAACATCCCCCTGCTTGGTTTCCCTATCATAACTTGTGACAATATAAACTGTCAATTGTTGATAGGAGGCTGTCCGAGAATTATGTCCGTAACGAAAAAGAGTGGAAACGAGACAAAATTTTCGCAAATTTGAGGAGAATAGCAGGCCTATTTGACGAAAACTTGCGGAAATTTGGGCCGTTTCTCACTCTTTTGCAGTAGGATCAGAATTCTCGGACAGTGTATTGTCACTGCTCAGGGTTCAAGGTGGAACTGATGAAAGGAGAAACTTAATGGCGACGTTGAAAAATTTCTTTGCGACCCGGTGGGGGATTGTAGCGGTAGGAGCATTTATCGGGGTCTTTGCCGCCCTTTTGCAGAAATGGGGGAACCCGGGCAACATGGGTATCTGCGTAGCCTGCTTTGAACGGGACGTTGCAGGGGCCATCGGGCTGCATCGGGCTGCTGTAGTCCAATACATGCGGCCTGAGATCATCGGATTTGTCCTGGGCTCATTGGTTGCCGCTTACTTGTTTAGAGAATTTAGACCTCGCACGGGTTCTGCTCCCATCGTAAGGTTTGTCCTGGGAGCATTTGCCATGATAGGTGCGTTGGTCTTTTTAGGATGTCCCTGGCGAGCCTTATTGCGTCTGGCCGGTGGAGACGGAAACGCCCTATTTGGACTGCTCGGTCTAGTGGGTGGCATTTGGATCGGTACACTCTTCCTGAAGGGGGGATATAATCTTGGACGAACTCAAGAAACGCATACCACTGTGGGATGGATGCTCCCGCTTATCATGCTCGGGATCCTCACACTAATGCTGGTTTTTCCACAGATTCAGGGACAGAACAAAAGCGGGGTGCTCTTTTACAGTATTAAGGGGCCGGGTGCGTTGCATGCTCCCTTGATTGTGTCGCTTGCAGTGGGCCTTGCCGTGGGATTTTTGGCCCAGCGGAGCCGCTTCTGCACCATGGGGGCATTCAGGGACCTTATCCTGTTTCGTCAGATCCACCTACTTTCAGGCGTTATAGCCCTTGTTGTAGCCGCTTTTATTACTAATCTCATTGCCGGACAATTTCATCCGGGATTTGCCGGCCAGCCGGTAGCTCACAGCATGAGCCTATGGAATTTTGCCGGGATGGTGTTGGCCGGTTTAGCCTTTGTCCTGGCCGGAGGGTGTCCCGGGCGTCAGCTATTCCTTGCAGGTGAAGGCGATGGAGATGCCGCGGTGTTTGTCCTGGGGATGATAGCAGGAGCGGCTTTTTCTCACAACTTTGGCCTGGCCAGTTCACCCAAAGGCATAGGACCTCATGGAATTGCCGCGGTAATCATAGGGCTTGTTGTGTGTTTGTTTATAGGATTTAGTATGCAAAGGAAAACGTAACTACTCAGGTTGTTAGGTTCAGGGTTCAGAGGTTCAAGGTTAAACTGACCCGCCTGCCAACGCTCATTGGCGGGCAGGTGAAAGAGAGGCTATACCAATCCGGAATTCATCCGGTTCTTGCAATACACTAAGCGGTCTTGCAACGGAGCTTAG
>JAFDAE010000054.1 GCA_019314005.1 Deltaproteobacteria bacterium
CTCTTTAGGATACTGGATACGGACACGTATTATATTGACAGAAGTTTCTGGATACTATAATAAAACTTGCCAAAAAGACAATTTAATGGTTTTATAAAAAGTTGGCTTTAGCCCTTTTTTACGAAGTAATCAAATCTTAGTTCGTTTGTATTAAGATGTCAATTTGGAGTTTTTGCAGTGACTATCTCAAAGTCAAAATCATCGGGTCTCACAAACCGCTGGTACGCAATAGGGGGCGTGTGTGTCGCATTGCTGCTGTTTGTGGCCGGTATATGGTTTTTTTTGAAACACGAGAGATCTCCTGAAACAAAACAGGCAGCACAACCACAGGTAATGCAAATCCCTTCACAGAAGATCATCGATTACAACAAGATTCAATCAAAAGAAGATGAAGCGCTTACAGCCCTGATGGAGGAACGAAAGGCAGGTTATGGTCTTGAGAAGAGTCTTGATATGGTGGTTAAGAGCGGTGAAGCGATCAAGGTGGGCGACATAGTGGTCCCGATGAAAAAAATTATGGACCAGGTTCGCCTCAAACTTCATGAAATTGTGGAAAGCGATTTAACCGACCACGACTTAGACTTGTCTGAAGCAGAGACGGTTGGAATATATGTTGTGAGGTCGGGTGATAATATATGGAACGTTCACTTCAATTTACTCAAGGAGTATTTTAAGAACAAGGATGTGACCCTGTCCCCCCTGGCTGATGAACCGGACCCAAAAGGATATAGCTCCGGTGTGGGCAAGATTTTGAAATTTTCCGAGAACTTGGTGCATATATACAACTTAAAAACCCAGGAATTGGACACAGACTTGTCCCTGCTTGAACCATTACAAAAGGTTGTTGTCTATAAGATGGAAATGATATTTGAGTTGTTGGACCAGATAGACTACGGCCAAGTTGCTCTTCTCGAATTTGACGGAGAGACTCTGTGGGTTCCGGCGGAAACAAACTAATGTTCATCCAGAAACGGCATCTTTTGACCCAATACTGCGTTCTCCGCAGGTTTCCGTCCTCGACGTAGCGCTGCTACGCCTGCGGTAAAAACCTTTGTGCGGCCTTGTCTTGGGACAAAGTCTACCATTTCTGAATGAACACCAAGAAGATAGGAAGACGATGATTGAGCGATATACACGGAAGATTATGGGTGACCTCTGGACGGAGGAGAACAAGTATCGGCAATGGCTCAAGGTCGAGGTCCTGGCCTGTGAAGCCCTGGCCAAATTAGGCGAAGTACCCGAAGGCGCTGTTGATACCATACGGGCAAAGGCCGCGTTTTCCGTGGACCGTGTACATGAGATTGAAAAAGAGACAAAACATGATGTTGTTGCGTTTTTGACCAACGTGGCCGAAAATGTAGGGCCTGATTCCCGTTATATCCATCTCGGAATGACCTCCTCTGATGTCCTTGACACCAGCACTGCCATCCTTTTGAAAGAGGCCGCGGATATTATACTCAAAGATATCGACGCGCTTCTTTTAGCGTTAAAGGAGAAGGCGTCCGAGCACAAAGATACGGTAATGATCGGACGATCTCATGGTATCCATGCCGAGCCGATAACCTTTGGCCTGAAGCTGGCTGTCTGGTACGATGAGATGAAAAGAAACCGGCAAAGGATGGAGCAGGCCAAAGAGACGGTCAGCGTTGGTATGATTTCCGGCGCGGTAGGAACATTTGCCAACATTTCTCCTGAAATAGAAATATATATCTGTGCAAAATTGGGGCTAAAGCCGGCGCCGGCTTCCACCCAGGTTATTCAAAGAGACCGTCACGCCGAATATCTTAATGCCCTCGCAATGGTTGCTTCCACCATAGAAAAGATGGCGGTTGAGGTGCGTCATCTCCAGCGTACAGAGGTGCTGGAGGCAGAGGAGTATTTTTCCAAAGGTCAGAAAGGGTCTTCGGCCATGCCTCACAAGAGGAACCCTATTGCTTCTGAAAACATGTCTGGTTTGGCTCGGTTGGTTCGATCCAATGCCCAGGCCGGAATGAATAATATCGTGCTCTGGCATGAGAGAGACATCAGCCATTCTTCCGTGGAAAGGGTAATTCTCCCTGACAGCACCATCCTGATTGATTACATGCTGTCTCGTTTTACCGGGATTATTAAGAATCTTGCGGTATATCCCGACAGGATGCGCCGGAACCTGGAAATGATGAAGGGGCTGATATTTTCTCAACAGGTGTTGCTGGAATTAGCGAGGTGCGGCGTTACCCGTGAAGACGCTTACAAGATGGTGCAGAGACAGGCGATGCGGGTATGGGAGGAGGGCCTTGATTTCAAATCACTTTTATCGGAAGATCCGGATATAAGAAAATATTTGAGCGAAGACAAGATCGTTCAGATATTTGATGTTAAATATCACTTGAAGCATGTTGATACTATCTTTAAACGGGTTTTTGACTCATGATTCCTAAAAAAATGGTCAGGATGGTACAAGGCAACCTTTTGCTGGCATGCATCCTTTGTGTGGCTGTTGCTGGTTGCGGTCCCATCGGGCGTTTTGTGAATTCGGAGGAACCGTATAGGACAGAAGATTACCAAGGAGCGTTCGAAAGATGGACAAGAGAGGCGCGGATCTATAGGGGATTTGATATGGAGCTGATCGTTTCGGCTACATTCAAGTCCGCTGATTATCGCAGAACATACGCAAAAGAGTATGCCAAGACCTATATTTTGTCCGATGAAGATGAACTTAAATTTGAACAGGACCAGCTGAAAGCGGCCGCAGAGTTCCACGATTTTGTGATGACTGCCTCTATCCCGGATGACAAGTGGAACGATTTTGAAAAAAAAGATTCGATCTGGAAGGTCTACCTGACAAATGAAGCAAACGATCGAATAAGCCCGGTAGAGATTAGAAAATTAAACAGGAAAGACCCAACGATAGCGCAGTTTTTCCCGTACGTAAGTCCGTGGCGCCGAGTGTATTCCTTGAGATTTCCGGTCACGATACCGGAACGAGGGACAGCCTTTATCGGTCCGGACACGCATTCGATTACCCTGACCGTAACCGGGGTAAGGGGGACGTGCGAGATGAGTTGGAAATTGGGGGATTGAGGAATTTAGGGATTTTTGTTAAATTCGAAATCCGAAGCACGAAATCCGAAACAAATACAAATGACCAAAGCCCAAAATCCAAAACAAAAGTGCTTCGTAAAGCCTTTCAGGATAAAGTTTTGAAAATTTGATATTTGAATTTCGAATTTGTTTCGTATTTCGATATTCGTATTTCGGATTTTCTTTTACTATGGACTATCAGTTGTGAACTAAGAACTTAAACTAAGGAGGTGCGTTTTGTTGTTTGATAGTATTGCTTATGCCATGGGCGCAGGAGGCGCTGAGGGAGGACAGCCCGGAGGATTTCAGGCTCTGATCCCGCTTGTCTTGATGTTTGTGATTTTTTACTTTCTGTTGATTCGTCCGCAGCAGAAAAAAGTCAAAAAACACCGCGAAATGTTAGGTAGTCTAAAAAAAGGTGATCAGATTCTAACCAGCGGTGGTATTTACGGCAAGATTGTCGGTCTTACAGATACTATTGCGACCGTTGAAATAGCGGACAAAGTGCGTGTTAAGGTTAGCCGTGCCAATATTGGCGATTTGGTACAAACCGTACAGGGCGGTAACCAGGGACAGTAAGGGGTCTCAAGGCCACACCTGAGTCATGAGGTGTGGCCGTTTGATGTTTTTTGTAAATTAATAAGGAGTACCAATTGAAGACTTTCAAATGGCGCGTCATTTTAATCCTGGCGATACTTGTGGTTGCTTGTGTATACGTGTTCCCATCTTTTGGCGTGCCGGCATGGTGGCCTAATTTACTGCCCTCGGAAAAAATCCATCTCGGCTTAGACCTGCAGGGGGGTATGCACCTGGTGCTGGAAGTGGAGTCGGACAAAGCGGTTGAAAGCGCTATGGAACGGATATCACAAGAACTCAAGACATCTCTCATAAAGGCCAAAATCAGATATAGAGATCTTGATCGTATCGAAGGGGACAAGATTAGGCTCAGGATATTAAATCCGGATCAAATATCTTCTTTTGAGGATGTTATAGAGAAGTCGTTTGGGATACTCGAGATCACCTCAAAGGATACAAGCGGGGATGAACCTAAGTTTCAACTGGTCCTCAAAGGGGAAGAGGCGAGATACATAAAAAAAATGGCGGTTGATCAGGGATTGGAGACGATCCGTAACCGTATTGATCAATTTGGTGTAAGTGAGCCTGATATCCGTCCACAGGGGGAAAATCGGATATTGATACAACTACCCGGAATAAAGGATCCCAAAAGGGCAGTTGAGTTGATAGGAAAGACGGCGTTGTTAGAGTTCAAACTGGTCGATGACGAACACAGTCTTAAGGACGCTCTTAAGGGGATAATTCCACCAGACGATGAGATACTGACTGAAGTGGAAGTGGATCCCGTGACCAAACAGGAGAGAAGGATTCCCTATTTGATTAAGAAAAGAACGTACCTCACGGGTGAGTACCTGACCGATGCCAGGGTCCAGATCGACTCCCAGTACAATGAGCCGTATGTATCGATTGAATTTGATAAAAAAGGGGCGAGATTATTTGAACAAGTAACCGGCGCAAATGTGAAAAAACGCCTTGCCATTGTTCTTGACGGACATGTCTATTCTGCCCCTGTTATTCAAGAAAAGATTGCCGGAGGTCAGGCACGAATTACCGGCAATTTTACCACAGAAGAAGCCCACGACCTTGCGATCGTACTGAGGGCCGGCGCGCTTCCCGCGCCTGTTAAGATCCTGGAAGAGCGTACTGTGGGCCCCTCTTTAGGACGTGATTCAATCGAAAGCGGAATCTATTCTATACTTATTGGCGGTATTTTAGTGGTCTTGTTTATCCTTATTTATTACAAAAGGGCCGGCCTTATAGCAAATACCGCGCTCTTTTTAAATATCATCCTGATTGCGGCTGTCCTTGCCGCATTCAGGGCGACACTGACTCTCCCAGGGATTGCCGGTATCATCTTAACTATCGGTATGGCCGTGGACGCGAACGTTATTATATTTGAGCGGATTCGCGAGGAGCTTCGCCTCGGAAAGACTCCCCGGGCTGCTGTAGACGGGGGATATTCCAAAGCGGTTCTTACGATCCTGGATGCCAATATTACCACCTTGATAGCAGCGCTGGTCCTGTTTCAATTCGGCACGGGTCCGGTAAAAGGATTTGCCGTTACCTTAAGTATAGGTATTTTGGCAAGTCTTTTTACCGCGCTTATAGTTTCACGGGTTATCTTTGATTACTTTCTCCTCCATCGGAAGGTTAAGCAGATCAGTATTTAGAAGATGTTAAAAACGAGAGACCTTTGAAAAACTGCCAGTTTTGCAAAGGTCTCAACGAATCGGAGAGATCATGGAGTTAATTAAACCGAACATCAATATAGACTTTATTGGAAAACGAAAGATAGCCTTTATTGTGTCTCTGACACTGGTTATTATAAGCATTGTTTCTCTGGTAATGAAAGGTGGCCCCAACTATGGCATTGATTTTGCCGGAGGAATGCTGATTCAGATAAAATTTGCGCAGTCGATCACTCCCGGCGAGATCAAAGAAGTCCTCAGTACTGTAGGCATTGAAAATGCTTCTGTACAACAGTTTGGAGACGTTGAGGATAAGGAATACCTTATACGAGCCGAAAAAACATCTGAAACCTCGGAAAGACTCGCCGACAAAATCAAGGGAAATCTTGAGGCCACATATCCCGACAATAAAGTAGAAGTCCGCAGAGTGGAAATGGTCGGTCCCAAGGTGGGAAAGGACCTCCGTGAAAAGGCCCTTCAAGCCTTGTTCGCTGCTATTCTCCTGATTGCCGTCTACATTTCGGGAAGATTCGAATTAAAATGGATCACCGGTATCATTGTTGCGTTGGTGCTGTTGATTGCGATTTACTTCTTTTCTATGTTTCATATGCATATCCCGACCTTAATTGTCCTTGCTCTCTTAGTCACGTTGGGACTTTGCGTCTATCTGGAACTTAGATATGCTCTGGGAGCTATTGTCGCATTGATCCATGATGTGATAATTACGATGGGCATTTTTTCGCTGCTCGACAAAGAGTTCACCCTACCCATTGTCGCGGCGCTCTTGACTATCATAGGGTATTCTCTGAACGATACCATTATCGTATACGACAGAATCCGGGAAAACCTGCGCAAATACCACAAAGAGGCGTATGATACAATTGTCAACAAAAGTATCAATCAGACATTAAGCCGAACTATCCTTACCTCTGTGACAACACTTATGGTGGTGGTGTCCCTTTTTATATTCGGAGGAGGAATCATTCACGATTTTGCCTTTGCCATGATTATAGGGATCGTTATAGGAACCTATTCCTCCATCTACGTAGCAAGTCCAATCCTGATTCTATTGCGGAAAGGCACGGCTGCCAAAAGGGCGATTTCAAGAAGAGGACGTTCGAAGTTTGTTTTAAGATAGTGGGTGAGACGATATGAAATGGAAGAAGAAACGGCTTAATTATCTGATTGATAAATCTTTTCAATTGCGCTTGCTGTTCATGACGCTTATTTCCCTGGTGGTCTTTACCATTTTTGTAGGCTGGCAGGTTTTCTACGCTATGTGGCCTATTATCGTACGTGAGGCCCCGACGTTTAGAATCGAAATTATCAGGGCTGATTTTTTACTTCGATTACTACATTTTAGCGTTCCTGTTTTGTTGGTTATCGGTGTGCTGGTTATCATTTTTTCTCACCGGATCGTGGGGCCGATTTACCGTGTTAAACGAGCTC
Source organism: Deltaproteobacteria bacterium (assembly GCA_019314005.1). The sequence goes on from JAFDAE010000054.1 coordinate 6,777, forward strand.
TTGATGATTTGATTGCAGGGAAGGATGTTCAAGAGATCCGGTTTAGGGAAAATGATGAATTTCAATCTCTTGTTCCAAGGATAAACAAGGTGATTCAGTTAGTAAAAGAACTCAGGGCGTCAAATTCTAAGTCGCATAGGAGCGTACTGTGAGTACAAAATTTTTCAGTAATAAAGAAATTAGATTTGCCGATCATCCGAAATTTGCGAATGTTAAAATAGCCACGTTCATTACCGGCAAGGATACCGATACTGTCAGCGTCTGTCTGCTGGATATAGCGCCGGACACAGAGATTCCCATTCATACGCATGATCCCCAGGTCGATTCTATCTTTGTTGTCGATGGACAGGGCGAAGCCTTTGTTAACGGCAATTGGCGAAAGATTGAGGCGGGAGATTATATCTTCGTGCCTGTGTCAGAGGAACATGGGATCAGGAACAATGGGACGACATCCCTAAAACTATTTGTACACCACAGCCCGCCTCTGCTTTGATCTACTTTGAGACCTTTGCATAACGCGACATTTTTTTAAATGGACTCGTGCACCGATTGGGTCAGCGCTTTTTCCTAACGTTTTTCTTGATTCGCTGGATGTGACCGCGGCCCATGCCCTTGACTTCGCAACCCAGTTCAAAGTACCTTTGGATCTTCTCGTCATTGAGAACACAGAAGCAGTCAATAATTGCGCACGGTTTGCCAACGGCTTTTACGACCTCATTCGGATCCAGGTCAAGATATTCTGAATGCCGTACCCCAAGAATGATCGCCTCGACGCCTTTCATGGCCCCCCACATATCTTTTTCAACCCTCAAGTCTTTTAACTTTTGTTGTCTGTGGAAAAAACGTGCCCAACTGTAGTCAGGGCTGGGATAGCTGTCCTGTGCCTCAAGCTCCCACCAGTGTTCGACATAGGGATCATGTACACGCATCTCTGCGCCCATCTCGGTTAGTTTTCGAACTATAAGTTCCGAACCGCTATAACGAGTGTCTCCGACATCCTCCCTGTAGGCGGCTCCGAGGAGGAGTATGTCGGCGGCAGCGATAGGTTGCGCCATGTTGCGCAATGCATCTCGCACCAGTTGAGCTACGTGTAGGGAACGTGTGTCATTTATGTCTATGGCCAGAGGAGTTACCTTGAAAATATCGTCGTCCCATCCGTGTATATGTCTATACGCCCAGACGCCGAGCCCGCCATCTTTGGGGAGACAGTAGCCCCCTATGCCGGGACCGGGGAATATCATGTTGGAATGGGTAGGTCGAACTTTAACGGCATCAATTACTTTTTTTAGGTCCACGCCGTTCCGTTCGGAAAATAGTGACCATTCATCCATGAAGGCCAGAATCGTAGCCCGGTAACTGTTTTCAATAATTTTAGCCGTTTCCGACTCAATCGGTTTGTCAAGGACGGTCAATGGATATTCGTCCGTGTTCAGAACGTCCTGAAGAAATTTTGTGACTTTTTGCTTCGCCTGATCATTTACCCCGCTGCAAACTCGCCAAAAATCGCGGATGGATGCTACATAGTTCTTGCCGGGCATCACGCGTTCATAGCTGTGCGCCAGAAGGGGATCGGAATTTATGCCTCGCTTCTCAAATATCTTTTTCATTATGGGGTAGGCGACTTGTTCGGTCGTTCCCGGCGCTACGGTCGTTTCGATCAGCACGAGTGCCTCAGGTGGGATATGCTCGGCAATAATTCCCAAGACGGCCTCCAGGGCCAACATATCTGCCGAACCGGTCAGGCAGTCCCCGAGGGACTCCTTCAGGTAATCGCACTGCACATCAACGACCACGACGTCCGCCAATTTGAGCGCGTCATACGTATATGTGGCCAGCAACGATTTCTTCTGTTTGACACAACGCTCGATAATAACATCGACTTCGGGGTCCTCAGATTTCACCGGCGCGATCCCTCTGTTGAGCAACGGGATCTTCCAGTAACTTCGGACACTGGGGCGCTGCATTGCGATCACGAACTTGTCGGGCGCACCCTTGCTGTCTGTGGAGTCGGCAACAACTGCCGCCATAACTGCTCCTACGAACCCCACACCAACAACGACAACGATCTCCTTGCCTTGCTTACGGTGTTTGGAGACGATTCTTTTCAGAGAGTCGAATTCCTTTTTGTACTCACTCGGGGTCGGAATCGGGAACTTCTCTCCTGTCGGGCTGATGGAATATTGCTTCTTAGTCATAAATCATTTCTCCTTCTTTGAGACCGTTGAAAAACATTTCCCACCATGAACTTTATCTTCAGCGTTTTTCATACGCCGCCCCCAAAGAGACCAGCGTTAACCTTGGATACGTTTTTAAGCAGCCGAAACACTGCTTTTTTGTTATGCGGCCGTTTCACCATGATTCGGGCGTCGTCCATCACAAACGTAAGATAGAACTTAAAATTGATCCACTTGATTTGTTGAAAATCTCTTTCAAACGAGCCCCTTTCATCGGAGAAAGAAAAACGCACTTTACGCGCATCAAAATCAAGCGTCACCGAATCGGCGAACCGTTTTCCAAACACTAAGTAAACGAAATACATCGGCGAGACAAGAATGAGCCCAACTACAATGGAATCCTCCACGGCCGTCTCCAAGAAAAAGACCCGACAGGAAATCACGATCAGCAGGAGGGCAATTGCAATGGTATGGAAGTACTGTAAACAAATGCGCTCTTCGCCGGGCATGAAAAAGGTGTACGTTTTTTTGCCGACAGGATCAGTCATCTTTAGCTATCCCAATATATTGAGCTTATTCTATTAGATAAATTAAAATATGAAATTTAGTCCATTTTAGAAGTCAATGTCAAGACTTTCTGAAATTACAGAGAATTATGCTCATTAACTGGTCGGGAGAAGATAGGGGATGTCCGTCAATTTTCAACTTTTGGGCAATACTTTAATTCCCATTAGAATTGGTTGCCAGTGAGTTGTTTTGATTTGAAAATTTGCAAGAGCTTCTTTGCTGCGGTAGAAAAAAAAGCTTGGTTCTATTGACAGGGTATAGACAGCTCAGCTAAAATAATTATAATTCATCACAACTTCAGTCGCTGAATAGAAAACCACTATAGTTGCGCCGCTTCCTTGCTTAACACACGAGCCTCATTCTGCCACATTCGCTTGATCAAAATATGATTGTGCATGATCATACCATAAATGAAGAATATGAGGTGACGATGGAACAAGAGGTATACGTTAAAGTTGGCATTTTGGAAAGCGGGATAGAAGCGCAGCTTCTCGACTCTATCTTAGACGAACGAAACATTCCTCATCATATACAATCTTACCACGACACGGCCTACGACGGC
>JAFDAE010000055.1 GCA_019314005.1 Deltaproteobacteria bacterium
CTGCTTCAAGTATCTTATTCATTAATATGATTCCTCCTCTGAAATGTATTGAAATTTCTTCGGAGAATATATTAGCATAAAACTGTTACCCACTCAATTTGGGAAAGAGCCAAAAAAGAGAATAATTTGCTGGTCAATCTCAATATGATGGGATCTGGATATGAAATGATTTTTTCATTAATATATTCATTTTATCTTTCCAAGCAAAGTGGCAAACAGCTTATTGCTTTTATAGATGAACCAGAACTTCATCTGCATCCATCACTACAAGGTGATTTTGTAAAATTTTTATTAGAAATATCAAAAGAATCACAAATTATTCTTACTTCCCAATCCCCACTATTTATTAAGCAACTGTCATACAATAAAGGGGTATGCATATATATATTTCAAAAGAACAATGGAAAACCAGAATTGGTAACAATGGATGAGCGAGTATTGCCTTACGTATCGGCTAATGAAATTAATTATTTGGCCTTTGGGTTACCGACAGCAGAATTTCATAACGAACTTTATGGGTTTATACAAACAAAAGCCATTGATGAAGATGAAAACAATGCAAAAGAGTTAAATTTTGATGGCTGGCTATCAACAAAAGGATTGCAAAAAAATAAAGATTGGGTTCGAGAAGTAAGGGGAACTGCTAAACCAGTAGAGAAAAAAACAGCACAAACTTATATAAGAAACTCTATCCACCATCCCGAAAATACGCATAACAAAATATATTCCGATGAAGAATTGAAAAACTCAATCGAAAAAATGATTCAGCTTTTGAGAAATTTATGAAAATCACCGAGTCTGCCATAGGAAGATTTGCCACCGAATCCCTTGAAAAACAGAGCTACATATACATTCGCGCCTTCGACACCAAACTATACGGAGATAAATGGTCATGAATAAAAAAACTCCCCGATAACCAGACAAATTTTCTCCTCTACACTGGTAACGACGGAAAAGTAAATATCGAAGTATTTCTAAAAGACGAAACTGTTTGGCTGACGAAAAAGGCTATGGCTGAGCTTTTCTGGGTCAACATACCCGCTATCAGCAAGCACCTGTCAAATATATTTGAAAACGGGGAATTGCAAAAGGAGGCAACTCTTTCCATTTTGGAAACAGTTCAAATATCGTGCAATACAGGATAGACTTCATTTCCGATTTTGACAAAGAGATACAGCGCATCAAGGGGGGGGTAAATGTGACTATGACTAAAAACAAAAAAACTACCCGAAGTGTTGTTACCAAACAGCTTAAAAATATATTTTCTTCCAACGAGTTGCAGAAAGATTCAGTATGTGCAATTTTTGCACATACTGCCGAGGAATTCTCGGTAGTTCAAAATGATGGAAATGAGCATGAATAAGATTACAGAATCCGCAATCGAAAAATTTGCCATCGAACTCTTTGAAAAGCAGGGCTACCAATACATTTATGCCCCTTCTATTGCCCCGGACAGCGACACACCGGAAAGAAAATTGTTTGAAGATGTGCTGCTCATGGAGCGACTGCAAACTGCCGTCGGCAGGATTAATCCGTCTATTCCAGCGGATATCCGTGAAGATGCTATCAAGCAGATTCAGAGGCTCAATTCCCCGGAACTCATTGCCAACAATGAAGCATTGCACCGGATGCTGACAGAAGGCATAAGGGTCAGTTACCAGAAGGATGGCAACAGCCGGGGCGATCTGGTCTGGCTCATTGATTTCAAGAATCCGGAAAACAATGATTTCATCGTTGCCAACCAATTTACCGTAATTGAAAACAATGTCAATAAACGGCCGGATGTAATCCTTCTTGTAAATGGCCTGCCATTAGTGGTCATTGAGCTGAAAAATCCGGCCGACGAAAACGCTACAGTAAGGTCGGCATTCAGGCAGGTCCAGACCTACAAGCAGGCCATTCCCAGCCTTTTTACCTACAACGGCTTGATGATTATTTCCGATGGTCTTGAAGCAAAAGCCGGCACTATTTCCTCCGGATTTTCGCGCTTTATGGCTTGGAAAACATCGGACGGCAATGTTGAAGCCTCGCTATTGATCGGGCAAATGGAAACCCTGATCAAGGGCATGCTGAATAAGAAAACCCTGCTGGACTTGATTCGTCATTTCATTGTCTTTGAGAAATCAAAGAAAGAGGATGGAGAAACGGGGATCATCACCATCCAGACAGAGAAAAAACTGGCTGCCTATCATCAATATTATGCTGTAAACAGGGCTGTCGAATCTACGCTAAGAGCCGCAGAATATTTGCCTGTGCAGAAGAAAGCGCAATTGGAAATGATTTCAGAATCCCCTGAAAGTTATGGCCTGCCGGGTGTAAAAAAACAGCCTTCAGGAGATCGAAAAGGCGGTGTGGTATGGCATACGCAGGGAAGCGGCAAATCCCTGTCCATGGTTTTTTATACGGGGAAGATTGTCCTGGTAATGGACAATCCCACGGTAGTGGTCATTACCGACAGGAATGATCTGGATGATCAGTTATTCGATACCTTCGCCGCTTCAAAGCAACTGCTTCGGCAGGAACCAGTGCAGGCGGAAGACAGAGGGCAATTAAAAGAACTGCTCAAAGTCGCATCTGGCGGCGTGGTGTTTACTACCATCCAGAAATTCCAACCCGATGAAGGCAATGTTTATGAAACCCTTTCGGAAAGAAGAAACATTGTCGTCATTGCCGATGAAGCCCACAGGACACAATATGGTTTTAAGGCCAAGACCATCGATGCCAAAGATGAAAACGGCAATCTTGTCGGCAAAAAAATTGTATATGGATTTGCCAAGTATCTGCGGGATGCGTTGCCGAATGCGACGTATCTTGGCTTTACCGGAACGCCCATTGAAAACACCGATGTCAACACGCCTGCTGTATTTGGCAACTATGTTGATATTTACGATATCCTGCAAGCAATTGATGATGGTGCAACGGTCAAGATTTTTTACGAAAGCAGACTGGCGAAGATTAACCTCAGTGAAGAGGGCAGAAAACTTGTTGCCGATTTGGATGATGAATTGGAAGTGGGCGAACTTACCTCGACTCAAAAAGTCAAGGCGAAATGGACACAACTGGAAGCGCTCATTGGCAGTGAAGACCGGATAAAACAGGTTGCTCAGGATATCATCAATCATTTTGAACAGCGGCAGGAAGTATTTGAAGGCAAGTCCATGATTGTTGCCATGTCTCGCCGAATTGCCGCCGATCTCTACAAAACAATCATCGACATCAAACCCGAATGGCACAGTGAAGACACGAAAAAAGGAGTTATCAAAGTGGTGATGACCTCCGCATCTTCTGATGGCCCTGAAATTTCCAAACACTATACAACCAAAGATCAGCGCAGAGCATTAGCCGATAGAATGAAAGACCCGGAAGATGAACTCAAACTGGTTATTGTCCGGGATATGTGGCTTACGGGTTTTGATGTTCCTTCGATGCACACCCTTTACATAGACAAACCCATGAAAGGCCATAATCTGATGCAGGCCATCGCGCGGGTGAATCGTGTCTATAAGGATAAACCCGGTGGGCTTGTGGTTGATTACCTTGGTATTGCGTCAGACCTTAAAAAAGCTTTGTCATTCTACTCGGACAGTGGTGGGAAAGGCGATCCGGCCATCGCACAGGAAAAAGCGGTTCAAATGATGCTGGAGAAACTGGAAGTCGTTTCTCAAATGTTCCACGGGTTTGCCTATGAAGAATACTTCGAGGCCGACACAGGGAAAAAGCTATCACTGATACTCGCCGCGGAAGAACACATTCTTGGTTTGGAAAACGGGAAAAAGCGATACATCAATGAAGTAACCGCCTTGTCTCAGGCTTTTTCCATTGCCATTCCCCACGAACAGGCAATGGATGTTAAAGATGAGGTATCGTTTTTTCAGGCGGTAAAATCCCGATTGGCGAAATTTGACAGCACGGGTACCGGCAAAACGGATGAGGAAATGGAAACAGCGATCAGGCAGGTCATTGATAAGGCATTGGTAACCGAGCAGGTCATCGATGTTTTTGATGCTGCCGGAATCAAGAAACCGGATATTTCCATACTTTCAGAAGAATTCCTTCTGGAAGTAAAAAATATGGAGCATAAAAACATTGCCTTGGAAGTTTTGAAAAAACTGCTGAATGACGAAATAAAAACAAGAACGAAAAAGAACCTGATACAAAGCAAATCCTTAATGGAAATGCTGGAAAATTCCATCAAAAAGTATCACAGCAAAATCTTAACAGCCGCAGAAGTCATTGAAGAATTAATTCAATTGAGCAAAGAAATTCAGAAGATGGACAAAGAGCCCCAGGAAATGGGGATGTCTGATTTTGAATATGCTTTTTATACGGCCATTGCCAATAATGACAGCGCTCGTGAGCTAATGGAAAAAGACAAACTGAGGGAATTGGCTGTTGTGTTGGTTGAAAGGGTAAAGAAAAACGCATCAATCGACTGGACAATTAAGGAAAGCGTAAAGGCAAAACTGAAAGTCATTGTCAAAAGAACATTGCGGCAGTATGGCTATCCACCGGATATGCAGAAATTGGCAACTGAAACCGTTTTGAAACAAGCTGAATTGATAGCGGAAGAGATTACGCGTGGAGAATAACTGGCCTGTGCCGCGGCTGATGCAAAGTGTGTGTGCTAAATATGACACGTCGCCAGTAAGGTACAAGTCCTCACGCGAAGTGCTCGCGAAGCCTGAGGACAGGTAAAGGATGAGAGAAATAGCATGAAATAATCCCAATTATGCAATGGACTCCAAGATGGAAAAAAATGTACAATTGCGTATACGTGGAGGTTGTGTGCTATTTAAATAAAAAGGGGGAAACAAATCATGGGCGACTTAATAACAATACAAAAGACTTTCTACAAGATAGCGGACTTTATATCGTGGAAAAAGAAAGGAGGTCTTGTACTATCACCACACTTCCAAAGACGGTCAGTTTGGAACAAAGGAGCCAAGTCTTTTCTCGTTGACACCGTTTACAAAGGGCTACCTATCCCAATCATTTTCCTCCGAGATAGAGGGATAGATAAAACTACTTACGAACCAATTCGTGAGGTGATAGATGGGCAGCAACGTTTGAGAACCTTAATTTCTTACATCGCTCCGGAACTTTTAGACGACTTCAACCCTGCCCAAGATGAGTTTCTTGTTAGAAAAACCCACAATAAAGAACTCGCTGGAAAAACATTTGCCTCACTTGATGAGGACATTCAGGATAAAATCAGAAACTACGAGTTCGATGTTCATATCCTATCATCCAATGTTGACGATAGAGATGTTATCCAAATTTTCCGAAGGATGAACTCGACAAACTATTCATTAAAGAAGCAGGAGTTATTAAACTCACAATACTTTGGAGAGTTCAAAACATCACAATACAACCTTGCGGCAGAACAGTTAACTCAGTGGAGGGCTTGGAAAACATTCACTGAAAATGACATATCACGAATGCAAGAAGTTGAGCTAACATCCGAATTGACTATCTCAATGATAGAGAAAAAAGTAATGGGTAAATCAACTTCTTCTATAGAGACATACTATAAAAAGTGTGATGAAATCTACACAAACAGGAAAATCGTTGAGGACAGATATAGAACAACGATTGATTTCATAGCCAAGAACTTTCCAGGTAATCGGAATGATTTTGTCTTCTACAAAAAGACCGTTTTCTACACTTTTTTTATGGTAATCTATGACAGCTTATATGGAATTTCCTCAGGAGTGGATAAAAAAATAACACCACAGAAGGAGGCATCTACAAAGATTCAAGCGCTGAAGCAAAAAGGTGACAGAATAAAAAACCACACCGCCCCAGACAATGTTTTTGAAGCGACAGACAGACGGACGACGAACCTAAAGGAGAGAGATATTCTCTTCAAATATTTAGTGTCATAAAATGCCAAAACACTCACGAACGCTCCATAATGAGTTTTCAATTAAGGTTCAGGCATTAGATGCGACACGACAAAGTTTCGAAAATGCTTTTGTTGCGCACCTCATTTCGGATGCTGACATAATTCAGGGATATGCTGGATTATATCTCGACTTATTTACAGAATTTGAAGGGCTAATTGAGAACTTGTTCATAGGAATCCTTTCGGGTTCGGTAACCCCAAACAACACAATTATTAAGAGAAAACTAACCATAAAGCCAGTTAGTGAAATTGAGCCTGTGTTGTTAGGAGAAAGGCGTGCATATTTGGACTGGTTACCCTATGCTAACAATACCATTAGAAGAGCAAATATTTACTTCAATGGCGGGAAACCATTTACACTGCTGGACGACATCGGAAAAGGCAAAATCACAACGTACCACAAAATTAGAAATGCCATTGCACATAAGAGCAAGAAGGCAAACAATGAATTTCAAAAAATTATTGATGGACTTACTTTACTTCCGATTGAAAGAACTCCTCAGGGATACCTACGAAACATTCCAAACGCTTCAACAGGAATGACACAGTTGGAAATCATCGGAAATGAATTGATTGCTATTTCACACAAGCTCTGCAACTAAAACAAAAAGAAAAAAAGGAGGGACTGTCGTTGACTATTGACCAAGAATTCCATGATCCAACCAGGGTTCAACTACCACAACCATTTGCATTCAAAATTCAAATCCATAAGACCCACCTGATATAATCCCTTAACAGCCATTTTGGGGAAATATAGTACAACACCTCCCGTGTTTAAAGCGATTTAATACGGGAAGTCCTTGGTTTTACTGGTATTGCAAAACTTGGTTTATTAATATCCCTAATTGAAGACCTGTGGTCAACAAAACTCGATATAATTAAACTTTGCCTTGACAATGGTTTAAAAATATGGTTTTTTGACGACTATGGGTACTGAAAATAAGACAAAAATAAACCGCCTGATAAACCAATGGACGCCCGGCACTCCCGGCGTTACTTCCTACCTGAATGCCTCCGGTTTTGGCCGCGATCTGCTGGTGAAATATAAAAACAGCGGCTGGTTGGAATCGTTCGGCAGGGGCGCCTATATACGCTCTGGAGATACGGTGGATTGGCTGGGCGCTCTTTACAGCCTGCAACGCCAGCTTGCCCTTCCCGTCCACGCGGGGGGAAAAACAGCCCTTGAGCTGCAGGGATACGCCCATTATCTGCCGGCGAAGCAAAAACAGGTCTTTTTGTATGCTCCCCAAGGGCTGACACTGCCGTCCTGGTTTACAGGAGACCGTTTCGGCGTAACGTTTCTCGTGACCCGCACGAACATGTTGCCGCCCGATCATGCGCAGGGTTTTCCCGAGTTTAAAGAGCACGGTTTTTCGGTCAGGATAGCGGCGCCGGAAAGAGCGGCTATGGAGATGTTTCACCTCGTACCCCGGAAAGTCGGATTCGACGAAGCCCGGTTGATCATGGAAAATCTGGTCACGCTTCGTCCCGATGTCGTACAGGAACTTTTGGCGGCATGCCGCTCCGTGAAGGTGAAGAGGCTGTTCCTTTACATGGCGGAGAGGTGCGCGCACCCCTGGGTATCAAAACTGGACGTATCAAAGGTCGATCTCGGGAGAGGAAAACGGATGATCGTACCAAATGGACGGTACGACGCGAAATACCGGATAACGGTCCCCGCCGATCGGGAGGGAATGCCCGCGTGATCGATACCGTATTCTTCAGACAGGCCGAACTGCTTCTGCGGATCATTCCGCTAATCGACAGAGAAGCCGTCTTTGCCCTCAAGGGAGGGACGGCTATCAACTTTTTCGTCCGGGATCTCCCGCGCATCTCCGTTGACATCGACCTCGTGTACCTCCCCATCGGTGAAAGGGATGTCGCCCTGCGTGAAATAAGCGATGCCCTTACCCGGATATCGCAGGCCGTCGAGGGCACGGTCCCCGGAACAAAAGTCATTCCGAAGAAATCAAAAGGAAGCGATCTGTTCAGCGGATTATTCGTGCGGCGACAGGGGGCGATGGTAAAGATCGAGCCAAACCTGGTCATACGCGGTTCTGTGTTTCCTTCTACAATAAGGGTTCTCTCTCCGAGGGCCGCCGACCTCTTCAAGATGTCGGTGGAATGCCAGGTTCTCGCAGAAGATGAACTGTACGCGGGAAAAATCTGCGCCACCCTGGATCGCCAGCACCCGCGGGACCTCTTCGACATCATGATGCTGCTCAAATACGGGAACTTCGGCGCCGCCATGCGGAAGGCGTTTGTCGTTTACCTGATCAGCCATGACCGGCCCATGGTAGAGCTTCTCAATCCGCGGTTCGGAGATATCCGGCCTGTCTTTGAAACCGAATTTCAGGGCATGACCGCGGAAGAAGCCACCTGCAAAGACCTGGAAAAGACCAGGGAAGAACTCGTTGCCATGATAGCACGAGATCTGACCATCGAAGAAAAACAATTCATCGTATCCGTCAAGGAAGGTACGCCCCGGTGGGATCTGATCGGGGTCGAGGGGGTCGAAAACCTGCCCGCCGTCAAGTGGAAGCTCCTGAATATCGGCCGTATGAACCCGTCGAAGCATAAACAGGCGATCCGCAAATTGAAGGATTACCTGGGAGTATAGTTGACCGTTTCTTGTCGCCCCTCAAAACAGTAACAGGGCGGAAGTAGGGGGCTGTCGTTGACTATTGACTATATTGAGCGGGTTATCAGGGCTTGCTTTTTGCCTGCCCCCTCACCCTGCCCCCTCCCCGCGGGGCGATGTAGAAGCCTGCGGTGTTCGGTTCTTGACACATACACACGAAACCCATCAGTTAAGATGGGTTATTCGTAAAATTGTCAACAACCCGAGGGTAGCAAGAGAGAAGGGGAACCACGGGACAAACTGATAAAGAGACGATCGGCAAGACATCACACCGACATGGAAAAACCAGTAACATCTTGCCGATAAAGGAACTATTATCGCAATAATTGGTAATATATTGCCAGGCATAGCATTGTACTTGACTTACTGTTTAATTAGTAATATATTGCTGGTTAACATCGTAAATAGGAGGTTAGTCGGCAACATATGACTTATAACATCGATTTTACAGTAGCAACGAGTGATCAGATCGAAGGTGCTCTTTGCAAACGTTTGGAAAACATAAGGCTTTCTCGCAACATAACCCAGGTACAACTCGCTGAGGAAGCCGGCGTTTCGCCCAGAACCATAGGTCGGTTTGAAAAGGGCAATGGCGTTTCCATGGATACTTTCATTCGGATTATGATGGCGCTTGGCATACAACAAAGCCTTGAGACCCTAATGCCGGATCCGACTGTGAGACCAATCGAACGGGTCGGCATTAGCGCTGGAGAGCGTAAGCGCGCACGTCCTGTTCAATCGAGTGATGAACGTTCGACTTGGTCGTGGGGCGATGGCGAGGGCGATGATGAATAATGATGCACGCGTCGTTCTCTGGGGTAGTGTAATAGGTGCCGTCACCTGGCTCGAGGACAGGGAGGTCGGGGTCTTCCAATACGCGCCTGACTTCCTGCATAGCGGTATTCAGTTGGCACCGCTCATGATGCCGCTTGACGAGTTCCCCTATGAGTTCCCGGCGCTTGCACGGAACACCTTCAAAGGATTGCCGGGATTGGTTGCAGACTCACTTCCAGACAAATATGGTAATACGATCATTGATGCGTGGCTTGCTTCACAGGGACGAACCGCAGCGAGTTTTCATCCAGTGGAGCGCCTTTGCTATGTCGGTAGTCGCGGCATGGGGGCTCTCGAGTTCCAGCCAGCCACACTTGGACCGCCAACCAGCAAGCGCGCAGTTGAGGTCGCAAACCTTGTCGACCTGGCAAACCAGATCCTTGACGAACGTGCCGGATTCGGCGGTATCTTCTCCGGTGACGATGACCGGGAAGCAATCAATGATATTCTCCGAGTCGGAACTTCAGCCGGCGGAGCCAGGGCTAAAGCGATTCTCGCCTGGAATCAAGAAACCAACGAATTCCGGTCAGGCCAAATCGAGGCTGAAGCGGGCTTTGAGTATTGGCTAATGAAATTTGATGGAATCACCAGCAGTACCGATACAGAAGTCGCCACCCCGAAGGGCTACGGTAAGATCGAGTATGCCTATCACTTAATGGCCCGCCTTCATCATGAAGGTGGCCGTAGCCACTTCATGACGAAGAGGTTTGATAGATCTGCAAGCGGTGGGAAATGGCACATGCAGTCCCTGGGAGCTATTGCTCACTATGACTACAGGCAACCTGCGAGCTATTCGTACGAGCAGGCGATTCAAGTCATTCGGCGGATGGGACTCCCCCGAAGGGACATGGATCAGCAGGTGCTACGCGCCATTTTCAATGTGGTTAGTCGCAATTGTGACGATCATGTTAAAAACATAGCCTTCCTCATGAATCGACAGGGTGAATGGCGCCTGTCACCTGCGTTCGACATCTCTTACGCGTGGAATCCCAGTGGCGAGTGGACGAGTCGGCACCAGATGAGCGTGAACGGTAAGCGAGACGGGTTTGATCGTGAGGACTTACTCGCCCTCGCCAAGACGGCTGACATCAAGAAGGCACGCGCAGAGCAGATGGTTCAACGCGTCATTGAAACAGTGCGTCGTTGGCCTGACTTCGCCGGAGAAGCCGGCGTTAACGATGAACAGGTTAAGAAAATACAGCTAAGTCAGCGCACAAACCTATGATTCGCTTTGTGAGACCACCACAGCATCCGATGTAACCAATAAACGGCTAAGCCCAATCGAGCCGACCTCTTCCGGAGTTCGCTTCGCTCGCAATGACAGTGTGGTATTATGTAACCATCTCAGATAGCTTTCCCGGAAATAAGACTGCTTCTTTATTTATTGTCGTCCATGGGACAAACTGATAAAGAGACGATCGGCAAGACGTCATACCGACATTCTTTAGAGATCAAGAGGGGTGCTCCATGAGTATTGATTCGAAAAAGGTTATTTACAGCATGATGAGGGTCAGTAAATTCTACCAGAACAAGCCTGTATTAAAAGATATATCCCTTTCCTATTTTTACGGCGCCAAGATCGGTGTTCTGGGATTGAACGGCTCCGGAAAAAGTTCACTCCTGCGCGTTATGGCCGGGGTTGATCAGGAATACAACGGAGAGGCTGTCCTCTCGCCGGGATATACGCTGGGGTTTCTCGAACAGGAACCGGTGCTCGATCCCGATAAAACAGTACAGGCCGTCGTCGAAGAAGGCATGCGGGAATCGGTGGGTCTCGTGAGGGAATACAATGAAATCAGTGAAAAATTTGCCGAACCCATGTCTGACGACGAGATGAATCATCTGATAGAGCGTCAGGGTGAATTGCAGGAAAAAATCGACCGGCTTAACCTCTGGGATATCGATGCCCGTCTGGAGATGGCCATGGATGCCCTGCGCTGTCCTCCGGGAGATACTCTCATCAGGATTCTTTCCGGCGGTGAAAAGCGGCGGGTGGCTCTGTGCAGGCTGCTTTTGCAGAAACCGGATATCCTGCTCCTGGACGAACCGACGAATCATCTGGATGCCGAAACGGTGGCCTGGCTTGAACGTCATCTCCAGCAGTATGAAGGGACGGTGATTGCCGTC
>JAFDAE010000330.1 GCA_019314005.1 Deltaproteobacteria bacterium
GGAATCATAATTATTCATCTCCGAGATAGTAATAGCACTGGCTTCTTCATGGCGAAGGACAACTCTATTCTGATACAAATCAATTCCAGAAGTAGTAGTACTCATCCCTTTAGTCATTGTTACTGCTTTATTCCCTCCATTGGTATCTAAATAAACAGTAATTATATCAGTACTTATAATAGCTATATCATTAAAAGTATAAGAACCATCTGTTGTTGAGGCAGTGGTTGAAGCAGTCCAAGTGTCATTAACTGCCAAGCTGACTACTGGACCGGAAGTTAATTCACTATTTCCTTCATCGCTATACACTGTACCAGAGATTGTAAGGGGAGGGATATATTCGATTGTCCAGTCATCTGTTTTCAAGGTTTGAGTCCCTGAATCCTGATAAACCCTGAAGTATGTCCAGTAATCACTCCCTGATTCCTGATAGTAATCAGAAAGATTGGAGGCAATTGAATCATTAATAGAACAGTCTGTGTCCGCTAAACAAGTATTATTACTGCTGATATTAACCCATTTGTTGGTGGAGCCAGCTTGATAAACATCCAAATAAATAGTACTGGTACTAGCAGCTACTGTAGACTGGCCTGTCCAGGTGACCGAGATACCATCTGTATTGTTGGAACTTCTATCTGCAAACAAGAACACCGGAGTATCGCTGGAAGCCGACATAGAATCCAGGCTGGTGTCGTCAGCCGAAACATCGGTATATCCTTTCTGGTCCAGATAATATGGCAGGTCATCATCGTAAAAAGAATCGCCATTGTTGTAAGAGACAAAAGCACCATATGATCCCCCTAAATAGATTTTAGAATTAGACGGATTATATATGAGAGCATAAACATTCTGAGTGTCAAGAAAGTAATCAAATATCTCATCTTTCTGGTCAGTGGCTGTGTCCGTAGAAGGATCATAAATAGCAAATGAATTTTGATACCCCCCTAAATAAACGTATGAGTTGACTGGATCATATGTGAGAGAGTAAATATAAGAAGTCCAAAAACTAGATATCTCTGCTCTTTTATCAGTGGCTGTATCAGTGGAAGGGTCATAAACAGCAAACTCCTCATTGCCCCCCCCTAAATAAATATCTGAGTTGACTGAATCATAGGTGAGGGCATAGATAGTATTAGTGCTCCAGAAACCAGATATCTCATCTGTCTGGTCATAGGCTGTGTCCGTGGAAGGATCATAAACAGCAAACTTGCCAGAGCCTCCTCCTATATAAATGGTTGAGCTAGCTGAATCATAGGTAAGAGTTCTAAGAGTACTAGTGCAGAAACCGGATATCTCATCTGTCTGATCAGTAGCTGTGTCCGTAGAAGGATTGTAAACAGCAAACTTGCCATCAATTCCTGCTAAATAAACAGTTGAACTGGCTGAATCATAGGTAAGAGCAAGGATAGTATTAGTGCTCCAGAAACCAGATATCTCATCTGTCTGGTTAGTGACTGTGTCAGTGGAAGGATCATAAACAGCGAAATTGCCATTAGCTCCTGCTAAATAAATGGTTGAGCTGGCTGAGTCATAGGCAAGTGCATATATATAATTCGTGCTCCAGAAACCAGATATCTCATCTGTCTGGTCAGTGACTGTGTCCGTGGAAGGATCATAAACAGCAAATTTACCACTGTTTCCTGCTAAATAAATAGTTGAGCTAGCTGAGTCATAAGCGAATGCTTGAATACCATAAGAATTCCATACACTAGTCATCTTATCTGTCTTGTTAGTAGCTGTGTCCGTAGAAGGATCATAGACAGCAAGTTTGCCATAATATCCTGCTAAATAAATGGTTGAGTTGGTTGAATCATAGGTGAGAGTTTTAATACGATCACTACCGAAGAAACTAGATATCTCATCTGTCTGGTTAGTGGCTGTGTCAGTGGAAGGATCATAGACAGCAAACATACCACTAAGTCCTCCTAAATAAATGGTTGAGCTGGCTGAGTCATAAACAAGATCATAGACAAAGCTACCACCCCAAAAACCAGATATCTTGCTGTTTTTATCAGTGGCTGTGTCAGTGGAAGGGGCATAAACAGCAAACTCACCATTGGCTCCTGCTAAATAAACTGTTGAATTGACTGAATCATAAGCAAGAGCATAGACAGTATTAACACCCCAGAAAGCAGATATCTCGTCTGTTTGGTCAGTGGCTGTGTCCGTGGAAGGATTATAAACAGCAAACTTGCCATTCACCCCTCCTAAATAAACTGTTGAATTGGCTGAATTATAGGTGAGGGCATAAATATAATCAGTACTCCAGAAAGCAGATATCTCATCTGTTTGGTCAGTGGCTGTGTTAGTAGAAGGATTATAAACAGCAAGCTTACCGCCAGATCCTCCTAAATAAATGGTTGAGTTAGCTGAGTCATAAGTGAGACTATTTATGGTCTCAGTGCCCCAGAAGCCAGATATTTTGTCCGTTTTATCAGTAAATGTGTCAGTGGAAGGGTTATAGACAGCAAACTTACAGCTAGTTCCTCCTAAATAAATGGTTGAGCTGGCTGAGTCATACATAATATCATAAATCCAATCAGTACCCCAGAAGCCAGATATTTTGTCCGTTTTATCAGTAAATGTGTCAGAAGAAGGATCATATACAGCAAGCTTGCCATTTTGTCCCCCTAAATATATTTTCTTGTTCTGAGAATCATAGACAGAAGATTCAATACTTGAGTATGGACCCCAAAGAGCAGCCACCTTGTCCTGAAGATCTTTACTAATTTCTATGGAGGAGTTCTTGGAATATCTTTGGGTGTCTCCGGCCTCATTCACCAAAGTAAAGGCAGGATACTGAAGATAACTATTAAGAACTTGATTGTCTCGGTTGTTGTATAAACGGAGACGATAGGTAGTGTTAGTAGCCGCGTTGGAAGTTTCAATAGTAAAAGCAAACTCTGTACATTTTGAAGCTCCTAAAGTATAAGCAGCTGTCTTGTTAATGTCTTCATGGAATGTCCCATTCTGCCAACTAGTTCCACCAGTACAGGTTCCTGCTGTATTGTCAACCTGGATCCGAGCCACTATTCTCTCTCCTTTTTTCACGTCAGTCAAAGCTGTATTAATATCACTGGAAGTAGAGTTGGAATTGACGTCTGCTCCGTCATCGTTCTCAAAAATATAGGCTCTCTGGGTAAGATTGTAT
>JAFDAE010000056.1:0-3275 GCA_019314005.1 Deltaproteobacteria bacterium
GTTACTTTTCTCCCTCTTGTCCTCTGCAGGGAAGGGTTTCGGAGAAGCCGGTCGTTTTTGTGATCATAATGATGGAACAGTTACCGACAGGCTTAACGATCTTATGTGGACTAAGGATGCTGATCCTGCTGCCGACACATGTGACTGGTTCCGAGCGCTTGATGCTGTCTCACAACTCAACGCAAATGGATATTGTGGATATCATGATTGGCGACTTCCCAACGTAAATGAACTTGCCGGCCTTATTGACAGGACCAGATATTCTCCTGCGCTTCCCCCTGGTCATCCTTTTTACAACGTAAAAATCTGGTATTGGACAAGTACCACCAGCGCTGATTATAGTAATCACGCATGGCGTATATATCTGTTCCTCGGGCATATCGATTACGGCCACAAATACCATATGTTCAATTATGTCTGGCCGGTACGCAGTCTACGGGACGTCCCTGACCGCATTCCAAAGACCGGACTGGCCATGTCTTACTATAAGGGAGATGATGGGGCGCTTCGCAAGGGAAGAGCTTGGACTGATAGACGTTTTCGCGACCATGAAAACGGGACTGTTACAGATCGCCTTTCCGGATTGATGTGGACAAAGAGCGCAAACCTGGCGCGTGGCAAAAGGGTGTGGCCTGAGACCAAGGAGTTCGTCGTACGTCTCAATGCTAAAAAATATTGCGGTTATAGTGACTGGCGGCTACCCGCAGTGGAAGATCTTAGAACACTGATCGACTATAGCAAAGAATCTCCCGTCCTGCCGGACCTCCATCCATTTTTACACCTTGCTTCCGGTATCTATTGGTCATCTGATCTGAATGCCAAAGATCATGATTATGTATGGTGCGTAGATCTGAGGAATAGCAGAGTTGATTACTATAACAAGATTAATCACAGGGAATATATTTGGCCGGTAAGAGGAAATAAGTTATAGTCCCGTCATTACCTGCTCTATAACCTCCTGCGTTCGTTGGATCACAAGATCTACGGCTTGAGGGCTTAGCTGTAAGGTAGATATAATGTCCGCGATTAATTCGTCCTCCCCTTCGTGAGAACATGGCCTGCAATCGAGTTCGCGTGTCAACAGGTTCGCCAGTTGAATGACTTTCAATTCAAGAGGGACATTGCCTTTGTTTGATGTTGTTTCATGCTGTTTGGCGATAAATATATATCTGTCGGAAAATCCCCATTGTTTTAGGAGTGCGGCGCCGAAGGATGTGTGCATCTTTTGGACAACCTCCTTGACCTCGGAAGTTTCAAATTCGATAGAAAGATTTTTATCCTGGAGTACCTTGCTTATAGCATGAATCAGCAGTCCCTTGCCGATATCATGTATGAGACCCATGGTAAAATACTCTTCTGAGTCCTGAAGGCGAAGCTGTCGAGCAAGAAAATGTGCAAGGTAGGCACAGGCAAGGCCATGTTTCCAACACTGGATCATAAGGACCTTATATCTTTTTTTATCGCACTTATATAAACTTTTATTAGCGATCAGGGTGGCCAGTTTAGACGTTTCCTTAAACCCAAGCCGCGATACGGCCTGCTCTACGGATTCGACTTTTTGTACTCTTCTATAGTAGGGACTGTTGGCCAGCGCAATCAGAGACGTTGATATCTTGACGTCCCCGCGAATAACAGATGCGGCATCTTCCATATTTGTGTTTGGATCGAGCAATACTTTTTGTATATGTTCCAAAACCTCAGGTAATACGGGAAGAGATATCTTTCCTTCCTTGAATGCTGCGATGATGTCCTGTACGATATTGTCTAAGGTCTGTTTTTTGCTTGTGTCTATTTTCGGGGCCTGACATTCTTTTCGAGTTTTTTGATCACGTTTCATGAGATCAACGAAGAGTTTGGCTAACATCGGATCAAACTGTCTGTCTGCTTGAAGCAAGATCTCCTCAATCGCCTGCTCTATCGTGAATATCTCTCTATAGGGCCGCTCGGATGTCATCGCATCAAATGCTTCAGCCAAAGCGATGATACGGGCTCCCAGCGGTATTTTATTGTCGGCAAGCCCGTCAGGATAGCCTGTTCCATCAAAGAATTCATGATGATGGCGGACGTATTGTAAGATATTTTGATTGAGGTTGAGTTGGTCTAATATGTGCTGGCCTGAGGCGGGATGGGTCCGAATCCTGTCAAAGTCTTTACGACTGAGTTTGTTTGTCTTGTCGAGGATAGGCTCACGAATAACAATATAGCCTACATCGTGAAGAAGCCCGGCTATGTAAACTTCTTGTATCCGCTCTGGCGGCAGTTTTATGGCAGTAGCCATGATATTTGCATATCGAGCCACACGTGCACAGTGTCCCTGTAAGAACTGCCCTTTTTCCTCGATTAGGCTGACCACCGTATTAATGAACTCATGGTAGAGCTCTATTACCTGTACTTCTTCCTGATAACTCATGTTTACTGACAGATGTTAAAATGTTTTGTAATTACTCAGGTTGTTGGGTTCAAGGTTCACGGTTCAGGGTTCAATATCTTCAAAACATTCAATTTTCATCGCTCTCTAACCTTGAACCGTGAACCCCGGAACTGTGAACCTGAGTAGTTGCAATATTTTTAAATTATATTCGGTTTGTTCGAGAGAAAAGTTAAAAAAAAGGTAGAATTTTGCAAGATGATGAGGGAATTTAGGAATTGTGTGTGGGGATTTATTCCATTTTCAATTTTTTTATCCGGTATCGAAGAGAGCGTAGATTTATTCCGAGGATTTCTGCGGCCCTCGTTTTGTTGTCACTGGTTGTTTCAAGCGCCTTTTTGATATATTTGCTTTCCGTATCGTTCAATGTTTTTTCTAAGTTGAAACCGGATAGAGGTATATCAATATCAACCGAGGAGGGCTTCTCCTGGGCATCACGCTTAAATGTTGATAGGGTGATACTCTCCGGAAGTATGATGTTGGTGGTGGAAAGGGCAACGCTGCGCTCGATCATATTTGCAAGTTCTCGTACATTTCCAGGGAAATCATAACGGCTGAGCATGTCAAGGGCATAGGAGGAGAGCTTGTTGATCTCTTTTCCCATCTCCCGTGTATACTTTTCGAGAAAATGCTGGGCAAGTATGGGAAGGTCTTCGGAGCGTTCGCGCAGAGGGGGAGCGCCGATGTGTATAACGTTGATCCGATAATAAAGGTCTTCTCTAAACCTACCCTCGATCACCTCTTTTTCCAGGTTCCTATTGGTTGCCGAGATGATTCGTATATCAACACTGATGTCTTTGGTGCCTCCAACCCGCTTGAAGACCTTTTCCTGAACTAACCGCAGCAG
>JAFDAE010000056.1:3295-13228 GCA_019314005.1 Deltaproteobacteria bacterium
GTTCGCCTATTTCATCCAAGAAGACCGTGCCGCCATCCGCTACCTCAAAAAGGCCTTTTTTATCAGAGATGGCACCAGTGAACGCCCCTTTTTTATGACCACAGAGTTCACTTTCCATAAGGGTTTCAGGGATGCCGGCGCAATTGATAACTACGAACGGTTTATCGTGACGATCGCTATTGTTATGAATAGCTTGAGCGATCAACTCCTTTCCTGTCCCGCTTTCTCCGCTGATCAGAACATTGGTTTTGGTTTTTGCTACCTGCCGTATTAGTGTATAGATTTTCATCATTTCAGGGCTATTGCCGACAATATTCCCAAAATGAACTGTTTGTTTCAGCTCACTTTCGAGTGCCTCTTTTTCCTGGACCAGAGTCTTTCTTTCCAAGGCATGGCGGATGGTTTGAGAGAGTTCTGCGGATTTAAAAGGTTTTGGAATATAATCATATGCACCGAGTCGTACCGCCTCCACAGCGGTCTCTGTAGTGGCAAAGGCTGATATCATTATTACGACTATATTTGGCTGGATTTCTTTTGCCCTTTTTAAGACTTCCAATCCAGAGAGTTTCCCCATGCGGATATCGCAGAGCAGAAGGTCATAAGGCCTCTTTTTGAGCATTGCAACGGCCTTTGCGCCATCATCAGCGCAGGAGACATTATATCCTTCATTGGCAAGCATTCCCTCGAGGAATTCGAGTACATTATGGTCATCGTCTACTACAAGAATGTTGGACATTTACATCTCCTCAAAGACGATAGCGCCTTCCACCATGGTGAGAACTGCCTTTCCTTGTAAATTCCATCCGTCAAATGGACTGTTGCAAGATTTGGATTTAAAAGAATGGATATCAATGGTGCGGAGTATTTCAGGATCGATAATAGTCAGATCTGCAGCAACTCCCGGTTCCAATACACCGGCAGGTATACCTAAAATGCGGGCTGGGTTTGTAGACATTTTGGCAATTAGGGTCATTGGATCGAGGATACCGTCTTTAACGAGTTTCAGGGACAGAGAAAGAGAAGTCTCTAAGCCAACAATGCCATTTGCTGCGGCATCAAATTCCAGTTCCTTTTCAAGACTACTGTGAGGCGCATGGTCAGAGGCAATAACATCTATAGTGCCGTCGCGTAATCCTTCGCAGATGGCGGCAATATCTTTTTTTGTGCGAAGCGGAGGACTCATTTTGGCGTTTGTATCGTAGTCCGAGACAGCATCCTCTGTCAGCGAAAAATAATGTGGAGTAGTTTCCGCTGTAACCGCGACACCTCTTTTTTTTGCCTCTCGTATGTAACGTACGGAATCTTCGGTGCTGACATGGGCAACGTGCAATCGTCCCCCTGTAAGTTCGGCCAGGAGGATATCTCTGGCTACCATGCCTGCTTCAACGGCGTTGGGGATACCTCTCAGGCCGAGGCGGGTGGCAAGAACCCCTTCGTTCATTACACCCTTGCCGGCGAGGCAGAGATCTTCGCAGTGGGATATGACAAGAAGGCCGAATCCCTTGGCATATTCTAAAGCTCGTCTCATCAGTTGACTGTTCATCACAGGATGTCCGTCATCAGATACGGCAATTGCACCTGCTTCTTTCAATTCGCCAAACTCGGCTAATGATTCTCCCTTGAGCCCTTTGCTAATTGCCCCTACAGGATAAACGCGGGCACAGGAAGCCTCTTTTGCCTTTTTCAGAATATAATCGGTAATCGATCGGTTGTCATTGACAGGGTCGGTGTTAGGCATACAACAGATGGTTGTGAAACCACCGGCTGCCGCTGCCAGTGCGCCTGTTTTTATCGTCTCTTTATATTCGTGTCCCGGCTCGCGCAGGTGGGTATGCATATCGATAAGACCCGGAACCACCCACTTGCCGGAAGCGTCTATGATTTTGGATTTTGGATTTTGGATTTTGGATTTCTGCCCTCTGCCCTCTGCCCTCTGTCCTCTGTTTTCTGCCCTCTGTCTGCCCTCTGCCCCCGGCCTCAGTTCAACTATCTTCCCGTTTTCTATGACCACATCTTGAATGGCATCGGTGTTGCTTGCAGGATCTATGACCCTCCCCCCTCTAACGATCAGACGCATGACGTGATCCTCCGATTAATAGATAGAGTAAGGCCATTCGTACTGCCACACCATTTTCTACTTGGGTCAGAATTACAGACTGCGGTCCGTCAGCGATGTCGGGTGGGATTTCAACTCCTCGGTTTATAGGGCCGGGGTGCATTATTAAGGCGTCTTTTCGTGCTTTTGATACTGCCTCATGGGTTAATCCGTAAAAGTTCGCATATTCTCGGTCACTTGGGAAAAGAAAATCTCCCGACCGTTCTTTTTGAATACGGAGCATCATAATAACGTCCGCCTCTCTAACCGCATCTTCAATAGAATAGGTGACCTTTGCCCCCATTGATTCAATCCCTGTGGGAATCATGGTCGGCGGTCCCGCAACTACAACACTCGACCCCATTTTTGTAAATCCGATAATATTGGAACGCGCTACTCGACTATGAGCGATATCGCCTACAATGGCTATCCTGAGGCCTGAAAGCGTATCTTTTTTTTCTCGTACAGTCATCATATCAAGAAGCGCCTGAGTCGGGTGGGCGTGCATGCCGTCACCAGCGTTTATTACGGAGGCGCGAACTCTCTTTGCGATCATATGAGGGGCGCCGGAAGCCTGATGCCGAATGACAATAACATCCGGACTCATAGCTTCCAGATTTTTTGAGGTGTCAATGAGGGTTTCGCCTTTGACTATGCTGCTTGTAGATGCTGAGAGGCTAACAGTGTCGGCGCTAAGCCTTTTTGCGGCAATTTCAAATGAGGTTTTTGTCCGGGTGCTTGGCTCGTGAAAAAAATGAACAACAGTTTTACCGCGAAGTGTTGGGACCTTCTTAATATCACGAGCTGATATCTCCTTCATGGAATCCGCGGTATCGAGGATGAGCTCTATTTCCGCCCCTGTTAATTCCTCAACACTCAGAATGTCTTTTTTCACAAAATCCATATGATATCCAAAAAAAACCTCTCTACCCTGAACAGGTAAAGAGGCCTCGTAAATGAGCCATTAAAGGCAATTTGTTGGACATACTAATCAAAGTGCTCCTCTGGAATCAATCTCAGTGTGAGACCTTTGAAAAACGTGACAGTTTTCAAAGATCTCAATCTAAAAATAACATTGTAAAAAGGGTTCAGTCAAGGGACAAAGTACTTTTAATCAATAAGGTGACCGAGCCGACCCCATCGCACACCGAAATTCTCTTTATCCCACGACCAGTAGATGATAAAAGCCTTTCCCTTTACCTTGGCAAAATCGACAAACCCCCAGAAACGACTATCGTAACTCTGATCTCGGTTATCCCCCATCATGAACAGGCTGTGGGGAGGCACTGTAACCGGGCCTAAATTATCCCGTGGTCGAACTGAGGCAGGGAATATCCTGGAATCTGAATAAGATCCGTAGTTGGCGGTGAAGAGTTCATTATTTATCCATATCTTTTTATCTCGAATTTCAATAACGTCCCCCGGCACCCCGATAACGCGTTTTATGAAATCCTTTTTAGGGTCTTCTGGAAATACAAATACAATGATATCTCCGCGCTTTGGCTCTTTGCCAGAGATTAAGGTTTTGTCCGTGAACGGGATCTTGATCCCATAGATAAACTTGCTGACAAGGATATGGTCTCCGATTTGGAGGGTGGGTTTCATGGAGCCGGATGGAATCTTAAACGCCTGGACGATAAAGGCCCGTATAAAGAGCGCCAGCACAACTGCGATAAGGATGGCTTCAGCGTATTCTCTAAAAATATTTTTTTCCGGAGCGGGCTTAACTGGAGATGAGTTCTGTGTTTTGGTCAATTCTTTTCCTTTCGGTGTTACTTCTCTTTACTTTTGTATCCCTCAAGATCGAGGGTGATTGTTTCAAAACCTTCAAATCTTAACATATTGATTAGATCTTTGCGACATTCAGGAGACAGAGCCATACTTATTTCTTCCGGATCGAGTTCGATTTTTGCTTCCGGGAAGTGGTCCCGTACCCGAACTTGAGTGAATCCCTTCTTTTTTATCCATGCTTCGCATCGTTCGATACGACCAAGCCGTTTGCTCTCTATTGGGGTTCCGTATGGAATCCGCGTGGCCAAACAGGCACCGGAAGGTTTGTTCCATGTCGGAAGGTTGAGAGATTTGCTGAGTTCTATTATTTCCGCTTTTGTTATATTTACTGCCCTAAGCGGTGTGCGGATCCCAAGGGCCTTGATCGCCTGGTATCCCGGCCTTGAATTTATATGATCTCCCGCGTGAGTTCCATCTGCAACCCAAGAGATTTTTTTCTTTGATGCGATTGTTAAAAATTTTGTAAATAATTGTTTTTTACAAAAGTAACACCGGTTGTCAGAATTAGTTCGGAAAGAAGGTTCCTTTAATATACCAAAGGGAACGGTCTCGCACTTTATTCCTATCTTCGCTGCCATACTTTGAGCATTTTCTGTCTCTTCCCTTGGAAAAATTGGCCCTGATGCGATGACAGCCATCGCTTCGCTGCCAAGGGTCTCCTGTGCTACCTTGGCGAGAAAAGAGCTGTCCGCGCCTCCTGAGAATGCGATTAAAACCGATCCCATGTCACGCAATAGACGTTTTAAGTTTTCTAACTTATTAATATAGAATTCCCTCTCTTGCCTTGAGCCTTCAGCCTTGAGCTAACTCCGTGACACAGTGGGAAGCGTTTGCTGTGGCTCTGTCAGAGTAAAATTCCCTTTGAGAATCCATTGCTTTAAGACGTCTGCAATTTCACGTGCTTTCACAAGACTCGACATCGGTACTGTAGGGACATCTTTTCCATGTTTCCGGATGACTCCACTTTTCAACTGGGCATAATTTACCTTACCGCAACTTTTGGAGCCCCCTTTTGGATTTCCATAGTCGACAATGTTGGTAAAAATCTCTTCATCTGATACAGCCGCATACTGAACGATCTCTTCATTCAAGATGGGGATAGGGATGCCTAATCCTACAGCCAGTGAACATCCATATCCCTGTAGACTGACTCCCACCAGCCACTCCGGTTTCATCTGTTTGAGATCACCCATGACCCATATGGTCCCTGCAGGAGCAAGAGGGACTCCCTTTTCTGTTCGTTTGACATTGGGTTTGTGTTGTGTCCCTTGCCAGGATACAAATCCTATGCTTCCCCCTAAAAATATTTTAGTCCCTATTCCAATAGTCAGATAATATGGATCGTTTATTAGAGGACTTAATTGCCCGGCTGTGGCATAGTTGGCGTTGCCGGCGCGCGGCCGCAATGTTCCCATGTAGGTATAGATGGTCTGTCGCGAAAGATTTACAGCGCAGTTGTAATTTTGGTAGGCATTGCGGGGGTTGCACAGTGTTGCCTGGGGTAAGCTTTTTAAAGTAACATCTTTTTCAAAACCTCGATTCGGATAACAATCGGTTCCATAGGCTTCTACTTTCAACCGAATCTTTTTCCCGGCCACTAGATCGTTAATTACGTGCCCGCCACCGTATTTAAATTCTCCAGGATATACCTTGTTTAGCGGGTCATCTTCCGCAGGTTCAGCTGCTCCAAGATAGCAGTCAACCGCTGCCAACCCCGCGTATGCCGGGACAGTATTAAACCAAACCTTGGATGCCTTGGTACCGGGTATTGAATGGCCGAAGTTGATGAGGACACCGGAAGAACACATTGGTGAAAAGGTTCCAGTGGTAACAACATCGACCTCTTTGGCAGCCTTTACAGCCCCTTTTTCTCTTACTATATCGATGATCTCTTCAGCCGTGACCACCACAGCCTTACCATCTTTAATCTTACGGTTTATTTCATCATATGTCTTTTGAACTTTATAACGTTTCATTGTTTTTATCTCTGGTTTTCACCTTTTGTTACTATGCTGATTTTATCTGTAATATTATGCTTAATCCACGTTGCATCCCACCATTCCAGGGGGTTTACAAACGTGTCGTGAATTAAAACCCCAAAGTGTAGATGATCTCCTCCGGCCATTCCTGTTGTGCCGGTATTGCCGATTATTTCCCCCTTTTTTACTTCCTGTCCTGGTGTGACTGTGGAACGGCTGAGGTGGGAATAGATACTAAAGAGCCCCAGTCCGTGGTCTATTATCACAGTCTTGCCATAAATTCCGACATCATCAGCCACTACAACCTTACCATGATTGGAAGCCGGGATGGGTGAATGTGCGGTAGATGCTAAGTCTATTCCGAGATGTGTTTGCTTGTCAATGATCTTGTCTTTGTATACATAGGTACGCAGATCAGCAAAACCGGCTTTTTGCGCGGAACGGGGTAGCCTGAGGAAACGCCCCCTCCACAATATCTGAGGAGTGGAGTTTGAACATGCATTAAACAATGTCTCAGAACTTTTCTGGCGCACGGTTCTGTTTACATATAGAAACTTGTCTTTGAGCGAGGCATCTTGTTTTACACCGCTTATTTCAAATTCAGGCATTTTCCACCTGAGGAAATTATCAGACAACCGAATAGTATCCCTTTTAAATTTCTTTTTATTGATATAATATTGGAATCCAGCCTTTGATCGATTTTTGCCGTAATCTAAAGCCGTCAAGAACAGGTCGGTATTCCCTCTTTGATCATAAGGGATAGCAAAAAAGGCCATATAAATATTCTTATCGCTGAAATGGCCTGGATATCCTGGAAAGAAACGATCTCCAACCCGGACACCGGACTCAAGGACCTGTTCTGAAACCCGATAAACTACTAGGCCCGCGCCGCCCTGATGCATATTGTGAGAACGGCTGAGAACTGCGATAGATGGAGGACGAGTATCTATATTAATTTTTTGTTCGGTATATGTGTGATTCCCTTTGAAGACATCTTTGACAGCACAATCCCATACCGCGATTCTGAGATTGGCAACCCCATCGGAAAGACCGAGTTCGCGCGGGTTTATAGTGATTAACACCTCTTTTTCATGAACACCGCTCCCTTTGAAGAGAGTTGTGGATAGGGTTTCATCAAACAGAAGGGTCTCTTTTTGGTCTTTTAGGATGGCGATCCATACTCTTTTGATTCCGCTTTTTTGATCTTTTACTGTAATGGAAAGGGTTGTATCAGCGCCGATGGTGTCCGGAGTAGGGGTAATGTGAAATGTTGGCGGCTCGCTTTCAAATCGAAAAAACAATACGATAAACACCGGGATGATGATAAAACTCAAGAGGGTGACGATCAATAAGGTGCCGTAGCTGAAACTACTTTTTTTGTTGTTGCTCATAGTTTTTTTGTTCCTATTGTACATATTTTTACGAATTCAACAAATTTTCAAAAATATAACAAGTTACCCCTTAAGAATCAAGAGCTGTTTGGCAAAGGTCCTTCGCCTTTTTCGTTTCTTGACATTTGCCAACCTGTGGGATATTGAAAAAAGTGACTAGGAGGCAGTCTGAGAATTTTCGGACAGCCTCCTATGCGATGCGTATCTCCAGAGGCGTTTGGAATCTCTTAATAGGTTTTAGGTGGATTAATATTATATGAAAACAAAGTTTATATTTGTTACAGGTGGTGTTCTTTCTTCGTTAGGTAAAGGGCTTGCATCAGCCGCGATTGGAGCTCTCCTTGAAAGCCGAGGGCTTTCCGTGACCTTTCAAAAACTTGATCCGTATATCAATGTCGACCCCGGCACAATGAACCCTTTTCAGCATGGCGAAGTTTTTGTGACCGATGACGGAGCAGAGACCGATCTTGACTTAGGTCACTATGAGAGATTTGCCAATGTGCGGTTGGGCAAAAAAAATAACTTTACCACCGGTAAGATCTACTATTCGGTAATTATGAAAGAACGCCGCGGGGATTACCTGGGGGGAACGATTCAGGTCATTCCTCACATCACCGATGAGATCAAAAAAAGTATTCTTTTAATGACAAACAACGCAGACGTGGCAATCATAGAGATCGGTGGCACAATAGGTGATATAGAGAGTCTACCATTTCAGGAGGCGATTCGTCAGTTCAAGTGGGATGTGGGAAAAGAGAACGTTTTGTACGTCCATCTCACCCTGGTCCCCTATATCAAGACAGCCGGGGAGGTTAAAACCAAGCCGACCCAGCACAGTGTCAAGGAGCTTCGGAGCATAGGAATACAACCGGATATTATTCTCTGTAGAACAGAAAAGTTATTGAGCAAGGATATCAAGAAGAAGATCGCGCTATTTTGCAATGTGGATGTGGACCAGGTTATTACTGCAAAGGACGTTGAATCTATTTACGAGGTTCCTCTTGTTTTCCACCAAGAACATCTTGATGACAAGATTGTAAAGCTTCTTCATATGTGGACACGTGCTCCCCGGCTGGAGGCTTGGGAAGAGCTTGTGGAGAAAATTAAAAATCCAAAGTCTTCAGTACGCATCGCTATTGTTGGAAAGTACATAGATTTAAAAGAGTCATATAAAAGTTTAAATGAGGCATTAGTGCACGGAGGCATTGCGAACGACTGCCAGGTAGCGCTTGATTTTGTTGATTCAGAGGCGTTGGAGAGCTCAGACTGTAATGACACCTTGCGTAACGCGGATGGGGTTTTGATCCCAGGAGGCTTTGGCGCAAGAGGAATTGAAGGCAAGATGAAAGCGGTTCATTTTGCCAGGGAAGAAAAGGTGCCATTTTTTGGTATCTGTCTTGGGATGCAGATGGCAGTGGTTGAATTTGCCAGACACGTCGCTGGTATGAAGGGGGCCAACAGTACTGAATTCGATAAAAACACCGATTCTCCTGTTATCTATTTAATGAAGGAATGGTTTGATTATCAAAAGAAGACCATACAAAAACGAGACGTATCTTCCGACAAAGGGGGAACCATGCGTTTGGGCGCCTACCCATGTTTGCTCCGAGAAGATACGTTTGCTGATAAGGCTTATAAAAAGAAAGAAGTTTCAGAAAGACATCGCCATCGCTATGAATTTAATAATAGCTTTAAGTCAGCATTGGAGGAAAAAGGCCTTGTTGTCAGCGGAACGTCTCCTGATGGTGAGTTGGTCGAGATTATAGAGATTGCTGACCATCCTTGGTTCTTAGGCTGCCAATTCCATCCCGAATTTAAATCCCGTCCTATGGATCCTCACCCCCTTTTTTGTGATTTTATTAATGCCGCCTTACAATATAAGAGGAATAAAAAGAAAAAAGATGAGTAAAACAGAACGCACAGCACAGGTGGCCACTGTAGGGGATGATATAATAATAGGTGCGGGCCATCCGCTGGTGTTAATCGCGGGGCCATGTGTAATAGAGTCCTTTGAACTAACCTATAATATAGCGCAGTTTTTGAAAGAGTTAACCGCTGAGTTGAATATCCCTTTTATCTTTAAGACATCATATGACAAAGCCAATAGGACATCTATTAACTCTTATCGTGGCCCGGGTTTTGAGGAAGGATTGGCCATTATTTCTGAGATAAAAGAGAAGCTGGGCATTCGGGTGCTTTCTGATGTCCATCGCTTTCACGAGATCCCTTTGGCTGCTCAGGTGCTTGATGTGTTACAGATCCCGGCTTTTTTGTGTCGTCAAACCGATTTCGTAATAGAAGTGGCCAAGACGGGCAAACCGGTGAATGTAAAAAAGGGACAATTTTTGGCACCGTGGGATATTCAGCATGTCATAGACAAGATAAAATCTTCCGGTAATACACAGATAATTGTGACGGAACGAGGGGTTTCATTTGGCTACAACAACCTGGTCGTTGATTTTAGAAGCCTTGCAATTATGAGATCATTAGGGGTCCCTGTAATATTTGATGCCACACATAGCATTCAACTTCCGGGCGGGGCTGGAACATGTTCGGGCGGTCAACGTGAGTTTGCTCCGCCATTGGCCCGTGGAGCGGTTGCAGTGGGAGTTGACGGTGTATTTTTGGAGGTGCACAGCGATCCTGATCGGGCCCTCTGTGATGGGCCAAACTCGGT
>JAFDAE010000057.1 GCA_019314005.1 Deltaproteobacteria bacterium
AGACGACCTGGGTCACAATCGACCAATACGGTGGTTGTTAAGCGGCGCTTTCGTATTGTTGACAGGACTATTTATCGGCTATTCTTCCAGAAAAAAGAAAAGAGGCATGTTTGCAGAATAAAGGTCACAACGTCTCTTTTTTCTTGTTCAGGGAATAAACAAACGCAAGGAGTTCCGCCACCACCACATATACTGTAGTAGGGATCTCCTCATTAAGATCAAGCTTGGATAGGACTTCAATAAGGTCAGGCTCGTCTTTTATGGGGATGTCGTGCCGGCGGGCAAGTTCAATGATCTTTTCCGCGATTTTCCCCTCTCCCTTGGCAGTTATCTTAGGAGCATGATCCTCATCTGATTTATATTGCAGTGCAACAGCTTTTTTACGTTTCTTCATCATGAGACCTTAAACCACCAAACTAAAAAAACGCTCATCTCGGCCAATGAGCTCTTCAACTAACGAGGCACCTTCCAACACCTTGATCTCTTCCATAGCGCATACAAAATCGTGAACTAAAAAGCCGAGCCGCAAAAAACGAGCCTTTAATTCCGGGATGTGTTTGTTGATGAATGATTGTATTTGTGGATCTGCAACCAAAAACCGCCCTCTGATAGTTTTGTCCAAAATAGACATATCTGCGCGGAGGGGACCAATATTAGACATCTGCAGTAAAAATGAAACCCGGATTATATCATCTCCGTCTTCCTTTGTGTTATCCTTTTCCCCTTTTTTAGGGAGTCCGATAAGGAGCTGACCAAAGCTGAAGAGGTCGTTTAATTGAATCGGAAATTGAAAAAAGAGCTTTCCCTTTTCCGCCAAAGCGGTGTGGTTCAGAACCTGAAGTTGTTCTAAGACGTCAACGAACCTTTGAATTTCCTCCTTTGGTACTGCATCAAATGCCTTCCAAACTTGCAGCAGCTTCGTTGTCATTCCCTTAAGATCACCCTTCATCAGCATATTGATGTCGTTGCGCGAAATGGTTTTGTTTAACATCAACTGCTTAAGCTTATGCTCCCACGTCAACCCTGAGCCATCAATAAGTGTCTTCACAAAATTAGGATCATACGTATTGGATGATTTCAAGGCAATCCTTGTCAATAATGTCTTGATGTCGGATATAATCGAGATGATCTCGCTGTCCGTTGCGCTTAAACTTGATGAAGCAAGCAGATTAAACAATTTCACAAGGGACTTATACGGGGAGGAACTCCCGGATGTGGTTGTCAAAAGAGAAACAAGGCCCTCTTTCACAGACCCGTGTAAGCCGACCAGTTTCAAAATTGTTTGCGGTGCTACCTGTTCAACTTTAAACAGAGACACGTTCCCTTTTTGCAGGGGGAACAGCGTCTTTACTACGACCTTTTTCCCTTTGATTAGGAGTACGGCGTTCTGTGGGGAACTGGAATCGAGGACCCGGCCTTCTACGATCTCATTTTTCTTTAAAAAAGGACCTCTTTCGGCGCCGATGATATTTTGAATTTCAGCCTTTGCAGAAGATATTAGTATGTGGCTGACATCATTCAAGAAAGGAGCCCCTCGGTTCCCATTTTCAAAAACTTCTTTTTCAAGTCAAGCACCAATTCAACTTCTCCAACCGAAATTGATAGCTGCTTGGCTATTTTTTCAGAATCGAGGCCTTTTTGTGCGAGGGTTATAATCTCTTTTTGTTGATCAACTACATGAAGCTTTGGCGCGGTTTTTTTATCCTTCTCTTGAGACTCTTCGAGATACAATTCTGCTCTGTTAAGAAGAAGATTAAGGCTAATGGTTCGGTCATCCAAATATTCATTCAATTTCCGAATAGTTTGTTGTTTTGTTTTCAACTGCGATTCAAATTCCTTAGCTACTTTTTCCGCATCTCTCAAAACAGGCTCCATTACTTCTCTTAGCCTGCCAACTGTTTTGTCGGAAACATTACCTGAGCTACGATGGCTAATCGTCCTAACAAGGTAGACAAAAAGGAGAAGCAATATAACATCAACAACGAGTTGTCCGGCTATCCAGAATTCCATAAGGGTATTTTATTGGCCTCAAGCTACTATATCTAGTATATGTTCTTGTGGTTTGTTGTCCTCGGGGGTCTCATCTCCCTTTTTTTTCTCCTGTTCTGATCTCGCCTCCTGCTTTGAACCCCCGGATTCATCTTTATTGTTGCTAACCTTTGCAGTATCTTCAAATTCTTTAACGCGATCTTTTCCCTCCGCTTCTTTTTTCTTTTTATGTTGAGCCACAAGAATCTGGTTCAGTTCGAGGTTCTGCTCCTTTACACTCTGTACCTCTTTGACTGAGTTCCCTTGACTCAGGACAATGTTCATATTTATAGTACTGGACATATCTAAAACCTATCCGGCGGCAGTTCGTTCGGGCGATCATTTTCATGGGTTACACCAGGAGAAAATTCGTAAAAAAAACGTTGTTAATCTTTCCGGTCTGCAATTCTTTATTAAGGGACTTTAATATCTCCTTCTTTATTTCTTCCCGAGGAATAATGTCAATTTTGCCGCCATCGACTATTTGTATAAGTAGATTGTAAAGTCCCTCTCTTAAGAACGCGTTTTTTCTTTTAATTTCCTCGTATACCTTACTATTCGGCGACATTACAGAAATACTTAAGAACCAATAGGCCTCATCTGTTCCTCTATCGATCGGAACAATAAAGGGCGATAGTGCCAAAGGGGGATCCGGCAAAAATACTCTCGGCCCTATCTTCCCGCTAAAACTGCCATAATACACAGGATACACAGGGTCTTGTTGTGTCTCTTTATCAGACTCCACCCGCGGTCCCATTAACACGTATATTGCAAACGTTATGGCGATAATAAGGGCTATTGCGGGGGCGGCAATTATATTTTTATTTAAATACCACGGGGTTACAGGAGCAGGTGGTTGCTCGGGTTCTGATTCGGGAGTTGCGGCTTCGGTCTCTTCGATCTCTTCTTGTTCCTCTTCAAGCACAACCTCCGCTTGATCAAGTTCAACGGCCTCACTCTTTTTGTCGGTTGGCTCTGCATCGTCAATCGAGGGTATATCATCTTCTGTGCTGTCGGATTGCTCAATCTCTGCTTCGAGCTTACTTAAGTCGTCTTCTATATTATCATCTTCAAAAAAATCTTTATCTTTAAGCTCGTGTTCCACTGGTCCCTCATCTGTGCTCATAGTACGATTTCAAACGAATCTTTAATTTTATGATGGACTTGGTATGTATCTGAGAAATTCTCGATTCCGTCAAATCCATAACACTTCCTATCTCCTTTAGTGTTAATTCATCATAATAATATAGAGATATAACCATCTGCTCTTTTGACGTAAGCGTCTTGAGAGCGTTGGCGATCACTTTCCTTAGTTCCATCCTGTCTACATGGTGGGCTGGTGTTTTATCCGCTTTGATTTGGTTCTTATATGATTCTTGTGATTCTGTATTATCGGAACCGGTTTTTATGAATTCGTCCAAACTTAGTATAGAATATCCCTGCACATCCGCAAGGAGCCCATAGTATTCTTCAAGCCCAACCCCCATCTCCTGGGCAATTTCCGAGTCTTCAGCAGGCCTGCCAAGTTTTGCGTCAGTAGCGCTGACCGCATCTTCAATCGCGTGAATCTTTTTTCTGATTGACCGTGAAAATTGATCCATACCGCGCAATTCGTCTAAGATGGCCCCCTTGATTCTGANTCCCGTCCAGGGTCAAATTTATTCACCGCGTCAACCAACCCCAGAGTGCCCGCGCTTATCAACTCATCAAGTGATATGTTCGGAGGAACCTTCATGGCCATCTTGCCTGCTATGTACTTAACAAACGGGGCATATTGAATGATTAACGCCTCTCGGTCCTTTTCGCACATTTTACATGCTGAATTGCTATAAAATGTCTCTCTGCTAAGTTTCTGCATCATCATTAATCACAACCCTTTATAGGTTAATGGTTTAATAAGAGGTTACGATTTTCTTCCAGAAAAATTTTATGTTTCCGTCAGAGGGGTCTTCGCGTGATAACTTTGCGATATATTCTGCTAATTGAATTATACTCTGACTCGATGCCGTTTCAGGATATAGCTGGAGAATGGCTTGCTGTTTTTTTACTGCCTTTTGGAAATTATCATCCCGTGGGATAAACCCTGTATAATCTAAGGATATATTTCCCAAAAATCTCGTAACCGCGCTACTTAGATTTTTGTATACGGATTCGGCTTCCTTCGCCCCTTTTGTCATGTTTACGAGTATCTTAAAAGTGTCGGTTCCATGTTTTGTATACAAAACCTTAATAAGTGCGTATGCATCAGTAATGGAAGTAGGCTCCGGTGTAACCACTACGATCCGTTCTCCCGCTGCGATATTGAAATATATTACGTTCGAAGAGATTCCGGCTCCGGTATCAATCAAAAATATATCGAATAAATCCTCTATGGTATCAAGTTCACTTAAAAGATTAAGTTTTTGTCCCTCCGTCAATTGTGAGAGTTCTTGTATCCCAGACCCTGCCGGTATGATATAAATATCTTCAGGCCCTTTTGTAAGAATCCCGGCAATGTCTTTTTCTCCATTTATGACATGATTTATATTGTATTTCGGATTTAGTCCGAATATTATGTCAATGTTAGCCAGTCCAAGATCCGCATCAAGTATCAATACACGCTTTCCGAGTCTTTTAAAGGCGATAGCAAGGTTTCCCACTATATTGGTCTTCCCTACCCCCCCTTTTCCGCTCGTGACAGAAATTACACGTGGCGTTGCCGGGGATAGATGTTTTATCTTTTTTTGCGGCGTAGCTGTGTTGTACATATGGCTCGCTTTTTTATCTACCAGTTGTCTTAAGCCGCTTGCTTGATCCATGTTTGTTCTCCGTTAGTTTAGTGTCCATCCAGAAATGGTAGATTTTGTCCCAAGACAAGGCCGCACAAAGGTTTC
Organism: Deltaproteobacteria bacterium; assembly: GCA_019314005.1. Next base: position 4,902 of record JAFDAE010000057.1, read on the forward strand.
TACCGCAGGCGTAGCATTGCTACGTCGAGGATAAAAACCTGCGGAGAACGCAGTATTGGGGCAAAAGATGCCATTTCTGGGTGGACACTATTTAGTGTCAAATAAAAGACGCAAAATCCCCATTTTCGACGCCGCCGCGATATCCTCGGGAACTCTTTGCCCATTAGTAATAAAAGATATCGGCACCTTCATTTTTATAATCTGGTTTATGATAGCGCCTTTAGATTTTGCTTCATCCAGTTTAGTAAATACATAGCTCTGAAGCCCCAATCTGCCAAAATTCTCGGCTGCCGCCTCCATTTCCGTTTCATTGGTTGTTACGCTCAGAACTAAATGCTTCTCAATAGGGATATCATCACCCAGCAATGTGATCAGCTCGTTAATATGCTCGTAATCATAATGACTGTGTCCTGCCGTATCGATTAGTATTACATCTCTATCTTTCAATCGGCTTAACGCAAATCGCATATCTTTCTTGTTGAACGCAGGGAGACATGGAACACCTAAAATCCTTGCATAGGTCTTAAGTTGTTCCATAGCAGCCACTCTATAGTTGTCTATTGAAACAAGTCCGACACTCTTTTTCTGTTTCAGGCATATATTAGCCGCCAGCTTTGCAATCGTTGTCGTCTTGCCCACTCCTGTGGGGCCGAGAAATGAAGCAATTACTTGTTTCTTTTTGTTTGCTTTAAATGGATTGCAGGTCTTGATTACTTTTAGTATTTCTTTGAATGTCCTTTCTCTCAGATGATCCAATCTGTTGGTTTCGTCGTCTTGGAATGCGCCGCTTTTTTCTAAAAACCGTTGAACAAACGATTCGTCAATCCCCTTTCTGAGCAACATTCCGTATAAATTGATCACTCCGGGATTCATTTTAACTCGTCCCCAAATACTCCCGGAATTATTCATGAGGTAGAGCATTTCCTTGATACTCATCAGTTCTGATCTTATTGACCCCGATAAATATGGCTTTGCCGTTGGAGAAGTTGCGGAATGTTCCGGCTTCCGTTCGGAGACTGCTGTTACTTCAAAAAGCAATTCGTTTGTTCCCACCGGCCTTCCATATTCACCAGGAAGCTTGCGAGTGTCCAATATCATAGCCTCTGCGCCAAGATCTTCTTTTACAAGAGCAATCGCGTCTTGAATTGTCTTTGCCGTATATTTTTTAGGCTGTGTCCTCAAGTCTAATCACTCCCATCGATTTAAATTGTATGTTGTTCAAAAGTTCCGCCTGTGACAATACCATCAATGACGGCGCAAATTGTTCCAGCATTTTTCTTAAATATCTCCTCAGCATGGGAGAGCAGAGAATAATTGGCTGATAATTCTTGGCCATAAAATTTTCTACTTCTTTGTTTACCGAAGCAATTATCGAGCCGGCGATTTTCGGCTCTACCGATAGATATGAACCATGTTCTGTATTCTGAATACTATTGACCAGTGTATCCTCCAATTGCTGATCCAGGGTTATAAGCGGGAGCATTCCATCCGGAGGCACATATGGACTTACAATGTTACGTGCAAGCTTCTGTCTAACGTATTCTGTCAGCACATCAGGATCTTTGGTAAGCGGCGCATAATCGGCTAACGCTTCAACAATAGTTAGTAAATCCCGAATCGTCACACGTTCCCGCAGGAGGTTTTGTAATACCTTCTGAATCACTCCGAGAGGAAGAAGGTTCGGCGTTAGCTCTTCAACTACTTTGGGGTGTGTCTTTTTCAGGTTATCAAGTAGGTTTTGAACATCCTGACGTCCCAACAATTCATCCGAATGTCTTTTGATTACTTCTGTCAGATGGGTCGCTACAATGGTTGGATTGTCTACCACCGTATATCCCGCAAATTTAGCCTCCTCGCTTTTACTTTCAGGTATCCAGAGGGCTGGAAGATTAAAAGCCGGTTCTACAGTAGGAATGCCGTCTATTTTTTTTGCAACATCCCCAGGATCCATAGCCAAGAGGTGATTGATCATCAATTCACCTTTAGCAACCTCCCCCCCTTTGATCAAAACACGATATTCCGTGGGGTTCAACTGCATGTTGTCCCGTATATGAATAGGAGGAACTACCATGCCCATCTCCATTGCGAATTGACGTCTTATGGCCCGTATCCTGTCAAGCAGTTCGCCTCCCTGTTCCCTGTCCACCAATGGAATGACGCCGTATCCCACTTCTAACTCTAAGGTGTCCAACAAAAGAAGATGCTCCACAGTTTCAGGGCCGGGTGGAGGTTCTTCTGCGGCTTCCTCCTTTGCAATTTCTTCTTCTCGAACGGTTTTTTCGCGACTTATAAGATAGGTGCTCAGCCCGATTATCACAGCGATAACAATAAACGGAAGATGCGGAAGGCCCGGCACAAGTCCGAAGAAAAAAATTATCAGCGCCGCAATATAGATTGCCTGAGGTTGAGAGAAAAACTGTTTACTTAACTCGTCTCCAAGACTCGACTCACTCGCCGCCCGGCTAACACAAATACCCGCGGCAGTGGAAATCAGGAGAGCGGGAATCTGTGTTATCAATCCATCACCTACCGTAAGTAATGTATAATTTTGAGCAGCGGTCATGAGTGTCATATCTTGCTGCAGTACACCGATAACAAATCCCCCTATAATGTTCACAAGCGTAATAACAATTCCCGCGATAGCGTCTCCGCGAACAAATTTACTCGCACCGTCCATAGCTCCGTGGAATTCCGCCTCCCTGGAGATCTTTTGGCGGCGTTCGCGTGCTTCATCTTCATCTATTAATCCCGCGTTAAGGTCTGCATCGATGGCCATCTGCTTGCCCGGCATGGCATCGAGTGTAAAACGCGCGGCGACTTCAGCAATTCGTACAGCGCCTTTTGTAATAACGACAAAGTTTATGACAACCAGGATGATAAACACGACCATTCCCACAACATAATTGCCACCCACCACAAAGTTGCCGAACGATTCTATTACCGTCCCGGCCGCGGACGATCCTTCATTTCCGTGCAAAAGGATCAATCGAGTGGAAGCCACATTCAGAGAAAGTCGAAAAAGAGTGGCGACAAGGAGGACAGTTGGGAAGGTGTGAAAATCAAGCGGAGAGAGAGTATACATCGCCATCAAAAGAATTATAATGGCAAATGTTATGTTTAAAGCAAGGAGTATATCCAAAAGGGCTGTGTGAAGCGGTATAAGCATCACCATTAGGATGCCGACCATGCCGATCGCCATCGCGGCATTACTCCCTCCACCAAATATGCTTGTCCTATCCTTGTTGCCGGCTGTTGTCTCCATTGTTTACTACATCAACCTCCCTTTTAACTTATAAACATAGGCCAGAACCTCGGCCACCGCCTGATAAAACTGTGCTGGAACTTCATCCCCAATATCAACAAGCTTATATAGGACCTGAGCCAATTTTTTGTTCTCAACAATCGGAATATCGTGATCCTCAGCTATCTCTTTTATCCTTTGCGCAACCGCCCCGGCGCCTTTGGCCAAGACTTTAGGAGCATTCATGTCAGAGCTTTCATATTGAAGCGCTAATGCCAAATGGGTAGGGTTGGTAACAATAACATCGGCCTTGGGGACCTCCTGCATCATACGCCTTCTTGCCATCTGATACTGGACACTTCTGATTCTTGATTTTACTGTTGGATCACCTTCAGTCTGTTTATGCTCCTCTTTCACCTCTTGTTTGGTCATTTTGAGTTTCTTTTCAAATTGCCATTTTTGGAAAGCATAATCGGCAGCCGCCATAAAAATCATGAAGATAATTGCCCGCATAAACATCTTAAAGAAAACCTTTAGGATATAAATAAGTATATGGGCGACACTGGTATCAGCTAATGGGAGAAGATGCTCAATCTCATTTTTAATGGTCCAATATGCAATCACGCCGATAATGGCAAGTTTCCACAAAGATTTGACAAATTCATTCAGAGAGTTGGCCCCCAAAAGTCTTTTCACGCCTGAGATAGGATTGAATTTTGAAAACTTCGGCTTAATGGCTTTTACAGAAATGGCAAAACCTACCTGCATGAAATTAGAAACAAGGGCTGCCACAAAAACAGCGGCCAGAACAGGAGAAACAATAACGAAAAATTGCTCTATGACCTGATTCGCGATTTCTACACAACGGGCCATGTCCATATCGATACGGGGTGTGCCTATCGCCAGGAAGCTATGCTTCATAACCGCCAGTGTGTTTGTATAGATAAAAGCTCCGAAAAGTACTAGGCTCATCATTCCCACAAATATCACGCAGACAGAAGAGACTTCACGACTTTTTGCTACCTGCCCCTCTTCCCTCGCCTTTGTTCTCTTTTTTGGGGTCGCTTTTTCGGTCTTTTCCTGAAAACTCTCTTCAGCCACAACCTTATGCCTTCATTAAGTTCATAATATTAATTAACAATGTATCCAAACTCCCAAGATATCCTTTTGTGACTCGGAGAATGATCTGCAATGAGAGTCCAAAAAAGATTAAACCAACTACAATTTTTATAGGGAAAGCAACAATGAGAATGTTCATCTGTGGCGCAAATTTGGCGCATATTCCAAAGGCCGCACTAACGAAAAGAAGGGCGGCAATGGCCGGCGCGCCTATTTTTATAGCCAATACAAACATACGGGAAGCTGTATCGATAACTGTTTGAAAAAGCCCTTGGCTCAATCTAATTGAGCCAACGTTAATAATATCAAAGCTTTCCTTTAACCCATTAAGTAAAAGATGGTGGCCGTTTAAAAGAAGAAACACCAAAACAACAACCCAATAACCGAACATTGCAAGAATAGATGCCTGGGTCCCGGTCTGGGGATCCAGAACATTTATGATGGCAAATCCCATTTGAAACCCTATGAGTTGTCCTGCTAATTGAGCCGCAGAAAAAAACATCCGGATCATGAGCCCGATAATCATACCTATGACACATTCAGACAACATAAGGTTAACTGTTGATAAGAGGGTTTCCGGGAATGAACTAATATCAGGCCTTATTACAGAGCAAAGAATAACCGCGATGACAAGCGCCAGTCCCGCCTTGAGCCGCATCTGTACTATATTGCTGCCAAATATGGGTAGTAAAAATAGGACAATACTTACCCGTATAAAAATCAAGATAAACGCTTTAATCTGTTCCGGCGAAAAGGTTAATAGCTCCATAATTACCTGATATATATTGGTATTTGCTCTATAATAGTTTTTGTAAACGTCATCAGTTTATCCAGAATCCATGGAAGAAAAAATAGAAGTCCCAGCAGGACTGCTAATATCTTGGGTACAAATGTGAGCGTCATTTCCTGTATCGATGTTACAGACTGAAATATGCTGACCGCCAACCCGACTATAAGCCCTAAACCAAGCATTGGCGCGGCAGTCAGAATGGTTGTTTTTATAGCTTCTTGTGCAAATCCCACTAAAAATTCCGGAGTCATTTATCCCCCAAGAAAACTTTTGACTAATGAACCGACAATCAAATTCCATCCATCCACCAAAACAAAGAGCATTAATTTGAACGGGAGTGAAATCATGATCGGCGGGAGCATCATCATACCCATTGACAGAAGAATGCTTGCCACTACCATGTCTATAATCAAAAATGGTATATACAATACAAATCCTATAATAAACGCTGTCTTCAACTCGCTTATGATAAAAGAAGGTATTAAAACAGAGGTAGGAACTTCGCTTGGATTGTTCGGTTTTTTTATTTCAGCCATCTGCAGAAAAAGCGCTAAGTCACTTTTCCTTGTTTGTTTAAACATAAAATCCCGCACAGGATTTATTGCTTCTGTCAACGCCTTCTCCTGAGATATTTCCTCAGACATATACGGCTGGATAGCGTTTTGGTTAATTTTTTGCCAAACCGGTGTCATTATAAAAAACGTAAGGAACAAAGACAGTCCTATAATGATCTGGTTTGGCGGCATCTGATGAGTCCCCAATGCTTGCCTAAGAAATGAAAAGGCAATAGCTAATCGTGTAAAGGATGTCATCATAATCAATATTGCCGGCGCCAAGGTAAGAATAGTTAAGAGCGCTACGATCTGAATAATAACGGAGACCTGTCCGGGATTTTCGGCTTCTCCCAGCCCTACCTGGATAGTAGGAAAGGGTACAGCTTCGGCACAAGGCGTTGCCGATATCAACAAAAAAACCATCAGAATAAAAATGGTGGACAGCCACTTATGGTTCATGAATATATTCCCCCGTACCTACCGTATCCTGAGCCTGTTTTGCAGAAGACCCGATTTTTGTCAAAAATCGTATACCCTCTTGTGATACGCCCACAGCCAGCTTCTCGCCCATAATCTCTATCAACACAATACGCGCCTTCGGGGCTAAATGAAATGAGGCGATCGTTTTAATAAGTTTCTCATCACCCAGAGAGTTCCTCTGGTAGAAAAACCGCTTTATGAGATAAAGAATTAATATTAAAAGGCCGAGCACGATACATAACGTGCCAAACGTCTTCAGGGTTGCCCCCAAGAGATCAGGCTGTGAAGTGGCTAAAGTATTGTCTAATAGCTCGTTCATAACAAATTCCTCTTCCGTGTCCGTTTGGGAATAGTACATTTTGCTTCAAGACAAGGCCGCACAAGGATTTTCACCGCAGGCGTAGCAGTGCTACGTCGAGGATGAAAGTCCGCGGAGAACGCAGTATTGGAGCAAAAGGTGCTATTCCCGGACGGACACTATTTCAAAGACTTAATTCGCTCCATAGGGCTGACAATATCAGTCAACCTGATAGCAAATTTCTCATTCATCACAACCACTTCTCCTCGGGCCATCAATTTATTATTTGCAAAAATTTCCATGGGTTCGCCGGCGAGCTTGTTCAGTTCAATCACCGAACCGGGGCCTAATTGAAGGAGGTCATTGATAAGCATATTGGTTCGTCCCAATTCCACAGAAAGTTCCAACGGAATATCAAGTATAAAATCAAGATGACGTATCTCACCACCCTGATCTGCCGTTCCTTGCGACACACCCTGTCCCTGTCCGGATGACTCTGAATTCTCACCCTTGCCGTCGTCTGCAATCGCCTCATCCCATTCATTCATGGACGTATCGTTGTTGTCAGCCATCATATTATCTCCTTGCTATTTTTTCTTCTATCTTGACCGCCCTGCTACCTTTTAGGACACCGGCAACGCCTTTAAATTTCGGAGTCTCTCCAATACTGACAAGCAGAGTGTCTCTCATGTCCCCCTTAAGATTAATTACGTCGCCAACTTTCAACTCTAAGAGTTTTCTTCCTGTTATCTCGACAGTACCCAGACGCGCTATTACATTAACCGTCGCTTCCTCGATCCGTTTTTGCAAACGTCTCTTCCAAGCAACATCTACTTCCAGCTGATCACTTTGAAATCCTGCACTCAACTTTGTCCGCACAGGTTCAAGAGTTGAATACGGTATGCACATCACAATATTGCCGGATGTCTGTTCTAACTCTATGTCAAATCTGATGACTATCACTACATCATTTGGGGGAACAATCGCGGCAAATTGCGGGTTAATCTCGGAACGGACAAAGGCCATTTTAACCTTGTGCACGTGTTCCCACGCCGATTCATAATCACGCAAACACATCATGATGACTTTTTTGATCATCTTGTTTTCTATAGGGGTAAAATCTCGTCCTTCTATCTTTACATCGCTTGTTCCTATCCCCCCTAAAAACGAATCTACAAGGCTGTAAACCAACCTACTCTCTATAACGAACATGCCATATCCACGTAGTGGTTCCATGCGGAAGACATGGATGCTTGTAGGAACCGGAAGGGAACGACTAAATTCTCCAAATTTAATTACATCCGTCGAAGCTATATTTACATCCACTACCTTGCGAAGAGCAGATGAAAGACTTGTCCTGAAGCTTCTGGCAAATCGTTCATTAATCATTTCGAGGGTGGGCATTCTCCCTCGAACCGTCCGATCCTGGCTGGCAAAGTCGTACTTGACTATGTCAGACTCTTCCACAGGGAGATCTGTCTCGGTCTCGACTTCTCCTCCGGATACACCCTGCAGCAGGCTATCAACTTCTTCTTGTGATAAAATATTGCCCATCTGTCGACCTCAAAAAATCATAAATTAGTCGCCTTCGGCGAGACTTGTAGCGCAGAGCTTTAGCTCTGCCATTATGCTGCAGGGCTGAAGCCCTGCACTACGTTCAAAAAAAGGAAATGCCCATACAATCACGTTGTTTTACTGTACTACGAACTCTGTAAAATAGAGCGCCTGAACTTTGCCGGTACGAAGGACCTGGTTTATTCTAAAAATCAATTCATTCCTAAGCTGAAATTTACCATCCAAGCGGTTGACATCCTCAAACTTTTTGCTGGTAAGAAGTAATAATACAGTATCGCGCAGTTGTGCTTTCCGTATTACCAACTCCTGTGAGACTTTTTCGTCGGGAACTTCTAACTCCATTTTCACCTTAAGATACCGCTTTCCGCCTTTATCAAGCAAATTCACTATAAAAGGCTCCATTGAGTACATCATGCCTACTTGTACCTCTTTTTCCTCTGCTTTAGCTGCGGAATTTTCCTTGGAAGAAGAGGAATCACTCGCTGAAAAATAACGCAACGCGACAAAGGCGCCTCCCCCTATTATTACTAAAGCCAGGAGGCCTACGATAATCCACTTGATGGGAAATGTCGCTTTTGCCTCAGTCGGGGCCGGAGCCTCTGTTGTTTTTGCATCTGTTTCCTTCTCCAT
>JAFDAE010000331.1 GCA_019314005.1 Deltaproteobacteria bacterium
TAAAGCGGGGCAAAGTGGTCTTTTTGCTATTTTCAATAGCATCAAGCAGATTGTCGGCAGACTTTTCCGCCATTCTCTCCAGACCGATAAGTGCATCGCGCTTCAAGGTAAAAAGGTCTGCATATGATTTTATTAAACCTTTTTCCACCATCTGTTCAATCAGTTTATCACCCAGACCATCAATATCAAGGGCATCCTTTGAAGCAAAATGTTTTATCCGTTCCTTTATCTGGGCCGTACAACTGGTATTGATACAGCGTCGCGCCGCCTCCCCCTCCAAGCGGACAACTTCTGAACCACAGACCGGGCAGAGGTCCGGCATCTTAAACACAACCTCCTCCCCTGTCCTTTTAGACAAGATCGCCTTAACCACTTCGGGGATCACATCGCCTGCCCGCTGTACCAGGACAGTGTCTCCCTCACGGATATCTTTTTTCGCGATTTCGTCCTCATTATGAAGTGTGGCCCGGCGGACCACCACACCTCCCACTGGGACCGGCTCTAAATGTGCCACCGGTGTAAGCGCCCCTGTACGCCCAACCTGCACTTCGATCTTCACTACACGGGTGGTTTCCTGGGTAGGAGGAAATTTGCAGGCAATGGCCCAGCGAGGACTTCGGGATTTTTCGCCCAGCGTCTTCTGGAACTCGATGTCGTCGACCTTGATTACTACGCCCCTTGCATCTATGCACCAGGGGATTGACTCTCAGTCCCAGGGATTTCAACCCATTGAGTATAGCCCAGTGTGTATCAAACGAAAGTCCCTCCACCACACCGATACCGTAGCAAAACATCTCTAACGGGCGTTGGGCCGTTATCTTGGAATCGAGCTGTCTCAGGGAGCCGGCAGCCGCGTTTCGCGGGTTTGCAAAAGGAGGTTCACCTTTTTCAAGTCGCTCCTTATTAAATTCCTTAAAAGCGTCTAACGCGATAAAGACTTCTCCGCGAACCTCCAGCCTTTCCGGGATCGACAAAGAAAAGTCCGCAAGTAGGGTAAGAGGCACCGTTCGAATGGTCCTGACATTTGCGGTAATGTCCTCTCCGGTAAAACCGTCTCCCCGGGTAGATGCTCTGACAAGCCGCCCGTTTTCATATGTCAATTCAACTGCTGTCCCGTCCATTTTCGGTTCCGCGGTGTAGGTGACATGGGCATCCTCTCCCAATAATTTCTTGACCCGCTGGTCAAAGGCCCTGATTTCTTCCTCATTAAAGCCATTTTCTAAGCTAAGCATAGGGATGGTGTGAGGAACAGAGACAAATTTCTCGAGAGGCGGCGCGCCGACCCGCTGCGTAGGAGAATCAGGAGGAACCTCCTCAGTATCTTTTTCCTCCAGATCCACAAGCTCCCGCATCATCCGGTCGTATTCAGCGTCTGATACTTCCGGTTCATCCAGGACATAATAGAGATAGTTGTGCCTGTTCAGTTCTTTGCGGAGATATGCTGCTCGTTCTTTGATGCCTATTTCCATGACTATCTCAAGTTAAGTTAGCAAATTAAATCCGAAATTCGAATCCCAAATATTCAAAACGTTACAATTCAGGAAGTTAGTATTTCAGCACACTAATCCTTCAATTCCTGAAATTCTTTGTTTAGGATTTTGTGCTTTGGTCATTTGAAGCGCCTTTTTAAACTCGGGCCGGGAAAAGCCACGCCGCCATTTGCCATCGTGCAGTTCGTCCGAAACAATCAAAAGCCCCCCTACCTCCACATTTCGAAATCTTCCAACGGCAAAAAGGGCTGATAGCTCCATTTCAACGGCAAGGGCGCCCTTTTTTTGAAAGTCAAACACCTTCTCCTGCGTCTCCCGATAGGGAGCATCCGTACTCCACACTCCCCCCTGATGAAAGGAGACGCTATGCGCCACAAGCGCTTCCTTGATCGCCTTAACCATGCCTGCGTCAGACTCAAAAAACTCCCCTTCAATCGGGTATAGTCTTGATGTTCCTTCCTCACTAAAGGCCCTGCTGACAATCATAATGTCACCAATCGTTACATCTTTGTGAATCGATCCGCACCAGCCCAAGAACAAGATTTTTTTTGCTCCGAGCGCAACAAGCTTTTCCAGAATCAACACCGCATAGGGCGCGCCGATCAAAGGGCCTACCACGGAGATCCCTTCCTTTTCACTAAGATAGAGCCTGCTGTTCAATAATCGGTGGGCGCTCTTTCCCGGAAGAGCAAAACGATTATACACCATGTTCAGATCAATTTCTGAGCTGACCATCACTGCTATTGGCCCAATATCAGGATCATTTTTCTCTTTTGTGGGGCGAATGATTTCTATCAATATACCTCTCTTAGAGAAACTAACTCAAATCCTGTGTAATCGCCTGTTGTATATTGGTCTCCTATTGCTTCATCATAATGAAGGGCCATTCCATTGTCGTTTATTATCTCACCTGCCCACAAGGCTCCGTAAAAGTCTCCGCTGCTCTTTAAAGTTGTCTTTGCATACGGCGCATAAATGCATCCGCAAAAATCAGTAGAATTTTCTATAACAATATCTTCCGTGGAATTGGAAAAAACAATCAAATCAGCGGGCGTTCCAGAACCGGTCATAATATTTGCATCCCCTTCCATGTAAAGGCCACCGTCCAGAAAGATCTTAACCTCACCGCCTATGTTTAGAACTGATCCTTTGTTCAAGACAATATCTGTAAAATAATAGCTTCCTGAAGAGAGATTTAGAGTATCCCCCTCGGCAAGCATTAAATCATCACCGTCTAAGTAGGCCTCATCGATATCAAAATTGTCATTGTTAAATGTTACATTATCAATGTAATTGTCAAGCTGATTGCCCAAAGGGTTTGGATCGATTCGGTCTATGGAATCTATGGTCCCGGTAATCGTGGTGTTGTCTGATGTCAATGATCCCGGCGTTCCAAGAGAATCCTTGCCAAGTCTGATATTTCCATTAACAATAGAGTCTTTCTCCAAAATGATCGCCCCATTGCTTGCCAAAAAACTATTTCTATTTGCCACGGTAGTGTCATAACCACCGGTCGTTGAATCATAGCTGTCAGTGATGCTCTCATTCTTATATTCTACCAGCTCATTTCCAAAAAATGAGTACTGAAAAAGCGGCTTTCGCTTCAGTCTTATAATAGCCCTTTTATTTATTTCCGCTCCGCCGCTGTTTGGAAGAATACCCGCAGAGTCAATCTGATAGTAAGGATTACCGCTGTCATCAAATATCCTTTTTTTGTCTCCCGCGCTGTCCTCTACTGTTAGGTATGATATTGTATATCTATTATTATAGCCGGATACGTTTGATGAGAAACTCCATTGCGCACTACTATCTCCGGAAGCCTTCTTATTCACAAGCATCCTTGCCGCCTCTGCGATACCCGCATGTGCGCATTCGGCCCCCTCAATACTCATCTTGTAATTCCCGGAGATCTTGATCTCGGTAGTTGTCGCCATCAACGCCGCAGACCCCAAAATAGCCAGGAGAACACTGATTATCAACACGGTAACCAAGGCCATACCATTTTGATTGCCAACCAGTTTCTTCACAGAGGCCCCTCCAACTATTTTGAAAAAATTCCCCAATTCCTTAATCCCTTAATTCCCCAATTCCTTTTTCACATATTCTGTGGTACCACAACAACCGAGCAACAAGCCCTTCGATACCCTCCATTTGCAGAATAATTAGAATCACTTTTTTCAGTTCGGGCATCAAGGGTGATAACTGTTTTTTTCCCGTCCTGTGCAACCTGGAGATCAACGATATTCTCTCCTACAGGTTGAAAATATCCTCTATTCACCTTTCGTTTTAATACCCATGGAGACGTATTCGTGTAAACGGCATAGCTCACTACGCTGATTTCACCGATCTCGGTTCCTTCCGGATAATCGTGTTGCAACCCCTGGTTTCCACTACTATCCGGGTCTGTATCAATAGTCAATTCTCTGCCTGAAGTTTCTGTTACACCGGCATATTCATATATCCCAGGTCTCCCGATATAAATAATGTCGCCGGCTCTTATCTTGTGATCAGATGTTTTTACTTTTACCAGGGTACTCCCAGCACTGACACCGCCACTGTTGGCAACAACAGAGGGGTTTGTCTCATCACATATGGCAGCCACAATTGTGATAGTATCAGGCGACTGGGAATCTCCCTGGGTAATTTTCAGGGGAAAGTCGGCGCTGCTCAGCGTAACCGCAACAGGAGAAGTCGGCTTGAACGCTTCCGGAATTTTTGCTGCAAAACTGCTGTCCAACCTTCCATCCTCTGCAAGCTTAACATTAAGGCCTGCGTATCTTGCTTCACTTGAAATTAATTCAATGCAGGCCCTTAGATTCTGTTCCATCCCCAATATCTGATCTTGAACAGTATATATCTTTTGCTGCGAGATAAACACACCATAAGCGCTCGCCATTACAACGCCCAATATGGCCAATGCAATAAGAAGCTCTATAATGGAAAAACCATCATTCTTTTTCATCTTTTATCCATATCCATTAACCTTTTTGAAAGATGAACGTCCAACATATTAAAAGATGAACGTCCAACATCGAACATTGAACATCGAACGTCGAATAATGATCTCGCTCCGCTCCGCTTTTTTAGCCTGTTTCTTCATCTTTTCCCATTCAACATTCGATGTTGGACGTTCGATGTTCGATGTTCATTTTTTTCAGTAAACCTTCCACAGTCCATCCGGTGCAAAAATAACTTAGCGCTTATGGG
>JAFDAE010000332.1 GCA_019314005.1 Deltaproteobacteria bacterium
CCAGCCCAGAAGGATAAGTGCCCGATTACCGACCTCGGACAGATCATAGACAACTCTGAGCGTGTATTACTGAAGTGCAACGGCAAGGAGATGCCGATTCTCAAGACAGTAGGCACCGTAAGTTTGGATGGCCGGGAGTATTTGATAGAAAGCTTTCTGGACCTCACTGAACGCAAACGAGCGGATGAGGAGCGAGAAAAACTTATTAAAGAACTTCAAGACGCGCTGCGCGAGGTCAAAACGTTGAGCGGATTGCTTCCGATTTGCGCTTCCTGTAAGAAAATACGCGATGATAAGGGCTATTGGAACCAGATAGAATCATACATTCAAGACCATTCTGAAGCTGAGTTCAGCCACAGCTTATGCCCTGAATGTAAGACAAAGCTTTATCCTGAATTGGACCGAAGGTAACGAATGAGCACGGGCGTCCCTGTTACCCAAAGCTGCGGCACGTTTAAAATCTTCTATCGCATTCTCTTTATCACCGGACAGCAAGGAAACCCTCCCTCTCCCGTAAAAGTACAATCCGTTTTCAGGGCTCAGCTCAAGGGCTTTGCCGAGAAAAAACAGTGCCTTTTCAACTTCTCTTTCTGGTACAGTTCCAGCTGGCATTCTCTCGTCTACGCGGGCACCAGTGGGGGAAGCAGCCACGTTCTTAAAGTTAGGACGCAGAACCTTAAATAAATGGGCTACACTGTGTTTGAAGCTAATGGCGGCAATAAAGCGATAGAAAGCAAAAAAGATAAGATTGACCTGGTTATCCTCGACATGATCATGCCTGATATGGGTGGCGGCAAAGTCTATGATGTGTTACAATCAATTAATCCGGATATAAGAGTCATTCTTTGCAGCGGTTACAGCATCGACGATCAGGCAACCGAGATATTGGAACGTGGTTGTAATAGCTTTCTCCAGAAGCCATTTGATATGAACGAGCTATCCACAAACATAAGGGCGATTTTAGAAAAACGATAATTGTTATGCTGCCCATAAGAACCTCACGCAACCTGTCAAAAAAAAATCTGCTTCTGACCTTTCTGTTCTGTCTCTTAGGCCTCTATGCTACCTCGGTAAATGCCGGGCAGGGCTCATTAACCCTCGGCATACATCCATATCGTTCTGTCACTGACCTGTACAAGCGATTTACCCCACTGGCAGACTATCTTGGCAAAAAAGTCGGCCAACCGGTTACTATTAAAATTGCCAGGGATTATCATGAACATATTGATCAAGTCAGCAAAGACAAAGTTGATATCGCCTTCATAGGGCCGGTACCATATGTAACGATGGTGGATATCGGTGGCAAGAAGCCAATTCTCTGGCGCGTTTGGAGATCGACGGCAAAGCCACATTACAGGGAGTGATCATAGTTGCAAAAGAGAGTCCGCTAAGGGTTCTGAAAGATCTTACCGGAAAGCATTTTGCCTTCGTAGACCCCCATTCTACGACGGGTCATCTGGTTCCCCGATTCATGCTGTGGGAAGCGGGAGTCCGCGTTGACAAAATGACCGGGTATTCGTTCCTGCGCAACCACGATAATGTGGCGCTGGGGGTCCTTGTCGGAGACTACGACGCAGGCGCGGTACAAAAAGAAGTCTTCCACAAATACGAAAGGCGTGGTCTGAAAAGCCTTGCCACGACCCCTCCGATATCAGGCCACCTATTCGTAGCAAGTAGTGAGCTTAGGCCAAAGACCGTGCAAGCATTGCGCAAAGCTTTATACCACCTCAAACATGATGAACAAGGAAGGACGATTATGTCCGCGATCAAGAACAACATGACCGGCATGGTTCCTGCCAGTGATCAGGATTACGATAATCTTCGCACCATGCTACAAGTCCTCAAGAAGCTCGGAGTTCAAACATGTATAAGGCCGCCCCGATAAAATATAGACGTGTGATTGTAAAGCATTATTAGCCGAGGCCCAGAGCCATGCACGACGTGAATTAGACCTCATGGCAACGTTTGTTCGCGAACCGCTTTTACGGCATGATTATATCATGGTACAGACTTTTCTGATGCAACGGGGCGAGGAAGACACTGAGATTGTTGAACTTAAGGCCGTAGCGGCCAACAATTTTGTGCTCGCGCAATACAAGCGTACAGAACCGGCAGACCACGTCTATCCCATGCGACAACTTGTCCGATTCGCTGACAAGGATTTAATCACCTTGGAAATGACAAAAGATTTCCAGTCGGTCAAACGCGCGCTGAATAAACTCTATTTGGAGTTTATTGCCAGTTCATTGATTTTGGCGGTTCTGCTTGGCACTACCTTGTGGTATATATTGCGAAAAATGGCCCTGATGCCCATGGAAGACGAAATCAGGAAGCGAAGGAAGGCGGAAGCCGCGCTGCAGCGCCTCAGTCATCAAAACAAACTGATTTTGGAGTCGATCGCTGAAGGGATTTACGGGTTTGACCTGCAGGGCAACATCACATTTGTCAATCCGGCCGCAGTGAAACTTACGGGATGGGAAGCCGAAGAACTCATGGGCCGGCCCCAGCACGATATCCTGCACCACTCGAGATCCGACGGAACGAGGTATCCCAGCAAAGAGTGTCAAGTCTGTGCGGCACTAAAGGACGGGGCTGTTCACCATGTCACTGATGAAATATTTTGGAAGAAGGACGGCACGAGCTTCCCCGTTGAGTATATAAGCACGCCGCTTTTGGAAGAAGAAGGAATCGTGGGAGGTGTGGTCACGTTTCAGGACATCAGTGAACGGAAGCGAATCCAGGAAAGGCAAACTCAACTACTTGAAGAATTGGAAGATACCAATCGGGAATTGAAGGACTTTGCATACATCGTTTCACACGATTTGAAAGCGCCGTTGCGCGCAATTAACTCTCTGGCAAGTTGGTTGTCAACCGATTATTCGGATAGACTTGATGAAGACGGCAAGGAACAGCTTGCGCTGCTCATGGGCAGAACAAAACGGATGAATGATTTAATAGACGGGATTCTTCAATATTCACGAATTGGAAGGATTAGACAGGAAAAAGTGGGGGTTGACCTGAACGACGTTGTGGAACACGTACTTGATCTCATTGCCGTACCAGAACATATTGACGTCAAAGTTGCAAGCAAACTGCCTACCGTTGTCTGTGAAAAAACTCGCATTGAGGAAGTTTTCCAAAACCTGATCAGCAACGCCGTCAAGTTTCTTGACAAACCAAAAGGAGAGATCAAGATCGGCTGCACTGAAGAGGGCGGTTACTGGAAGTGTAGTGTTAAAGACAACGGGCCGGGCATAGATGAAAAATATTTCAAAAAGATATTCCAGATATTCCAGACATTATCACCGCGTGACAAATTTGAGTCTACCGGTGTCGGTCTTACAATAGTGGAAAAAATTATCCGCATGTACGGCGGAAAGATTTGGGTGGAGTCGCAAGCGGGGCAAGGAAGTACGTTCTTTTTCACACTTCCGAAACAACAAAGGTTCAAAAGTATAAGATCGGAGGACAAAAAATGAGTTATCTACGACCAATCCTTCTTGTTGAAGATGACAGCGTTGACATCATGACGGTCCAGCACGCATTTAAAGATCTCAGGATCGGCAATCAGCTGGAAACTGCCGAAAATGGAGAGGAGGCGCTGGAGTGGTTGAAGGACACGAACAATGAAAGACCGTGCATCATTCTTCTTGACCTGAACATGCCCAGGATGAACGGCATTGAATTTTTGAGAGTTGTAAAGCAGGATGAGTCCCTGAAAATGATCCCGATTGTTGTTTTAACAACATCCAGAGAAGAGCAGGATAAGGTAGAAAGCTTTAAGCTGGGGGCCGCGGGTTACATGATGAAGCCGGTGGACTATCAACAGTTTGTCGAAGTGGTCAGGACGATTGACTTGTATTGGACAGTGAGCGAGCTGCCGGGGTAACCTGAAACCCCAGAGTCACACGGGGGGGGAAGAGTCAATGGAAGCAAACATAGTGAAAGTGCTACTAATAGAAGATGATAAGGTGGATGAAATAGCCTTCAAACGGTTGGTTGACGCTAAAAATCTTCCGTATGACTACACCGTGGCCAGGTCTGTTTCAGAAGCCATGGAAATCCTGGGCTCTGAAAAATTCGATGCGATAATTGCGGATTACGATCTCGGCGACGGCACAGCATTTGATATACTCGATCTGATGACAGATGCCCCTGTCATCTTTGCCACCGGAGCAGGTGATGAGGAAGTCGCTGTCAAGGCCATGAAGATGGACGCATACGATTACCTGATAAAGGATCAGGAACGCAATTATCTGAAGATGCTCCCGTCCACTGTGGCAAATGCGATCAAACACAGGGAGGCCGAAGAAAACATCAGAATGCTCTCACACGCTATGATGGGCATCAGCGACAGCGTATACATAACGGATAAGGATAGTACGATTATCTTTGTTAACAAAGCGTTTTGTGAAACATACGGATACAAGAGAGAAGAGATTCTCGGGCAAAATTGTCGCCTTCTTTGGAAGTTCGAATCAGCGGATGAGGGTGAAGAACAAGGCATACCCAAGAGGGTTGAAGACGGCGAAAATGACGAATTCTATCACAAACGAAAAGACGGGAGCTATTTTCCGGTATCTCTTTCCAAGTCACCCATTAAAGATAAAAGAGGGCGTGAGGTTTCTTTTGTTGTCGTTGTACGTGACATCACAAAAAGGAAGCATGCAGAGGAGGCGCTACGGTCGGCTGAGGCAAAATCCCGCTTAATACTTCAGACAATGCCAAGCGGCCTGTTTACCGTTGATTTACAGAAAAAAATTACATCGTGGAACAAGGAAGCGGAAGAGATTA
>JAFDAE010000333.1 GCA_019314005.1 Deltaproteobacteria bacterium
GTTGATTGCTGAGCGTCTTTTTGCACCGTGTTATATTGGCGGGTGGAGCGCTGCAGAATATCTGGATCTTACTGAACAGATTTTCAGCACGGTTGTGGTTATGACTGTTCAAAAACCAAGGGATCGCAGCCCGAAAATAAAAGGAACAGGCTTCATGTTGCGCACAGTCGCTGAAAAAGCCATGTTCGGCCTCAAACCTGTATGGAGGGGACAGGTAAAAATTCCAGTATCTGATCCCACACGTACTATACTTGATATGCTGAGCAATCCTGTTTTTGGCGGTGGAATACGTTCTGTCAAAGATATGTTTATCAATTATTTACGTTCAGAAAATAAGAACCTGGAACAGTTAATTGAATATGCACAACGGTTAGGAAATGGCGCTGTATTTAAACGCCTTGGCTTTTTACTGGAAATGATTGCCCCTGATGAAACGGAAACTATAGATAAATGTCGATTAAGGCTTACAGCAGGCAACACAAAGCTTGACCCAACGCTCAGTAATAACAAACTTATTACTCGTTGGCGGCTGTGGGTGCCGGAAAACTGGAAAAGGTTAAAACAGGTTGATTGATAAATCTGAAATAATGGATTTCTCAAGGGAGTTTGGCATTGTTGCCAATGTCATTGAGAAAGACTATGTGCTTGCCTGGGTACTTGCCGGTATATTCAATCACACTAAAATAGGATCAAGCTGGGTCTTTAAAGGCGGTACATGTTTAAAAAAATGCTATTTTGAAACATATCGCTTTTCTGAAGATCTGGATTTCACGCTTTCCGAAGCGAATCATCTTGATCAGGAGTTGCTCGTAAATTGTTTCAAGGATATCTCGGAATGGGTTTACGATGCTGCAGGTATTGAGATTCCAAAAAATTTAATCCGCTTTGATGTTTATGAAAACAAGCGTGGAGGCATCTCTGCCCAAGGGCGGATTGGTTACAGCGGTCCAATGCAGCCAAGAGGTGATCTTCCCCGCATTAAGCTGGATTTAACTACGGATGAAGTACTCGTGCTTGATCCAGTTGTAAGAGAAGTTCATCATCCGTATTCTGATTTGCCGGATGAGGGAATTCAGATCAGATGTTATTGTTTTGAAGAAGTATTCGCAGAAAAAATCAGGGCGCTGGCAGAACGTGAACGTCCGCGTGATTTATATGATGTCGTTCATTTGTATCGTCATGATGGGTTCAAACCTGATCAGACCCGTATTTTAAGTACGCTTGAGAAAAAATGCGAATTTAAAGAAATGCCTGTTCCAAAAATGGAAACATTCAGGAACCGTCCTGAACGCGAAGAACTGGAAGCTGAATGGAAAAATATGCTCGCCCATCAGTTGCCTGCTCTACCACCTTTTGCACAGTTCTGGAAAGAACTTCCGGAAATAATGGAATGGCTGCATGGTACAGTTGAAAAAACTGTTAAACAATCAATTTCTTCCGGACGAGTGGCAATTGATGAGACATGGCGACCTCCTTCAATGTCTCAGGCCTGGCATACAGAAGCGCCGCTTGAAAAAATCCGTTTTGCATCAGCAAACAGACTTTGTGTTAATCTTCATTATAATGGCAGCTATCGCCTGATAGAGCCATATTCATTACGTCGCTCTCAAGCAGGAAATCTTCTGTTGTTTGCTTTAAAGCACGAAACAGAAGAATGGCGATCATATCGTGTTGATAGAATTCAAGACGCAGAAGTTACGAAGACTTCTTTTGTTCCAAAACATGCTGTTGAGCTTACGCCATCTGGTCCAATTTCTGCACCAGGATTAACTCGTAACTCCGGCAGGATTTCTTTTTCCAGGCCGACTGTTAGACGTTCACGATCTATCAAACCAAGCTTTGGGCAGACATATGTTATAGAATGTCCATATTGTGGTAAAAAATTTAATCATAAAAAAATGAATACCCGTTTGAATAAACACAAGGATAAAAATGGATATCCATGTTCAGGAAAAAATGGATATCTGGTTGATACAAAATATTAGACGGATTAGGGGACGGGACGGATTAAGGGGACGTAGCTTTGTTTAGGGGGAACTTGCGGGACGTGTATTTGTAAATAAGTTGTCGGCTTAGGATCTTGATAATATTATAAAATATGACATATAATTATTCAAAACTAATTCGTAAAAAGCTGCGGGAGTTGGCCCTGTCGCCAGATGTTCTTGCGCTTTCTATTCCTGTTTCAGACATTCATATAGAACATAAACTGGGTCAGGATAGAAGATGGGTAATGACGAGAGCGCGGGAAAGTATACGGCAGGCGCGAGACAAAAGTTCATGTTATCTTTCCCTCGGCCTGGAAGATGCCTCCAGGGCCGAGCCGGATTTTGTGGAAGAGATATCTTCCCTGGCCGTGGAAGAAGGCGCAGACAGAATACGTTTTGCAGATACCGTCGGAATCATGGATCCAGTCTCCATGTTCAGGATTGTTACGAAATTAAGAAAACAATTCAGCATTGATATCGGGGTCCACACACACAATGACTTCGGCATGGCCACTGCTAACGCGGTGGTCGCATTGAAAGCCGGGGCCGATTTTGCCGATGTTACGGTAAGCGGCCTTGGGGAACGGGCGGGAAACGCAGCTCTCGAAGAAGTAGTTGCCTTTTTAGTTAAACGAAGTAATGCGCCTCAGTACAAACTCAAATATCTCCCTCAGCTCGCTCACTATGTGGCACGGGCCGCCCGCATACCGCTTTCTCCCTAATGCTTTCCCTTTTCAAATTCCTTTAAGAAAGCACCTTTTTATGGTTATAATATTTGAGCATCTCTCAGCAGATCAGACTGCATCGACGGCTGAAGGGGTGCTTACTGATTCGCCGCTTCATCATCCTTTAGCAGACGGTCGATAACCTTCGCAAAATATTCCGCGGGATAAGCACCTTTTATAGCCACGCCATTGACGAGAAATGCGGGGGTCCCTGTCAGTTTGTGTTTTGCGGCATGTGCCTGCTCGGATTGTATTTGTG
>JAFDAE010000334.1 GCA_019314005.1 Deltaproteobacteria bacterium
GCCCTGAGCCCTGAGCCCTGAGCCCTGAGCCCTGAGCCCTGAGCCCTGAGCCCTATTTCTCAAATTACAGAAAAAGAAAAACAACTATCTGCCTCGTTTCTCTATTGCTATACCTGAAACAGTGGGAAAGTTAACCTTGGTATTTGAAAGCGACGAAGGCGGCACAGACAACGCCCTCAGTGATCATTGACAGGCCAACTAGCCTTGACAGCTAGGGAGCGGATAACCGCTCACAATCGGCTAAGTGAATAGCTCTCAAAGTAGGACGAAGGCGCAATTGCTTGCACGACTGCCCCACGCATAATGGCGATAGGTGAATCCACCTCAACAATGCAAAAGGCGAAGGCTA
Organism: Deltaproteobacteria bacterium; assembly: GCA_019314005.1. Next base: position 350 of record JAFDAE010000334.1, read on the forward strand.
GACAATTACCGCACCGAAACGAGACTGAGACAATATGGCACAGTTGATAGTGACTGGCACTAGTACTGAGAACCGTTATTTTATCGGTTCTCATTTCCCATAAAACAAGGAAAATACTATGCCCGAAACTAAAAACAATACGTTCGTTCTTTCACAGAACGAAGGCCGTTCTATGTCCCTAAATCTGATTACCGATCTGATTAGCACTATGCTAACGTGGCTCGGTGCATTTCCTGCAATTGCAGGCAAGGCCACCACTATGGTGGAATCAGACACGCTCGCGAGCCTTTCTGAATTGTTTCTATCGGCAGTCAATGCCGAAAAGAAGCCACGCAAAAAGCTCACAGTAATGGGAGTAGAGAAGACCGTTATGCAATGGGCACTAGAGCTTGATAAGCTTGAAAGCGCATTGCCTGATGGCTTTATCTATTGCGGATGTCGCCACCGTTTGGTAGCGTATGCGCTCAAATTGATTGCACTTGAAAAGGTCGATCAATTCGGATTAATACCCGTGACAGCCGATCCAGTAACGCCAGTGCGTGAACAGTCAGTACGTGAGAATATTGCACAGTTGAACAGCAAGACTGCAAAAGCGCCCGAAATTTGGGGCACAGTCAAGAGCCTGTTAGCGGCATTATTCGCCAAGGTGTCTACCGAGAATTTCAAGGTCGAATCTTTTGATTGCAAAGTCGAAGGAACCGGACGTGGAATTGGACGTGACACATTTGGTGAATTTATGGAATTGAAGGCGGGAACCCGTCAAAAATTCCATCACGCCGCTAAGTGCATGGAAAACGGCGTGTCAGACGAAACAATTCAAACCGGATTAGGTCTTGATCATAAAGACTGGGGTGCGGTTTGGAAGGTCGTGGAAAGCTCAGTCGAATCGAAGGCCGATAATACGGCGAAAGTCGCGATTAACGGTTTGATTGAAGACAAAGCGAATAAAGACACGCCGCTAAATGCCACCAAGATTAAGGTCTTGGAAGCAAAAGCGGCAGAGATGCCTGAAATTCTGCGATTGCTAACGGCAATTCGAACTGGTGAATTTGCCAGTGCGAAAACAGCCGTTAACCAACTGGCGGAATTCTGCGCAACTGCAGAACGCGACGCAAAAAGCCTTGAAAAGGCTGTTGCGGACGGATTCGACCCTAAAACGGTTGTATGGGTTGACGAAGACGAAGACGAAGACGAAGACGAAGACAGCGATTCCGAATAATCGGAATCGATCGAAGTAGCGAATAAATAATCGCTAGTGTCGGTCACTTTCACATGTGCCATATTGTCGAAAATCGAGAACCGATAATTTATCGGTTCTCTTATCTCAAACCAAATAACAAAGGGGCATATTATGCCTAATTGCTATAACCTGTATGATAAAATCTCAGGTGAGCGCATGGGAGCGGCGAAAATCGACGACCTTATGTGTGCCTATCTCGACATCGATCCTGACCCCGTACGCTTTTTGTGCGGCTGGAGTGACAGCGTTGGACTGCTTTTGGCTATCGGCCAGAGCTTTGACGAAATAGCGACAGATTTTCAGGCTAAAATCGACCTCGGTGAGAACGTTAAGTACTACAACGTTCTGCTCACAATTGTGGCGTTTCTTTCAGAGCGCTACACCGTTGACGCGTTTGTAACACGATGACGGACCGAGATTATATCAGTTGTGCAATATTGTTGTCAGCGTTTGGCGGCTTCATAGCCGTTTGCATCGTTGGCTATTTCTCAAAAGACAACGAGGAATTTGTCGACGTCGATGAGTTCTTTGACGAAAAGGATTAGTTATGAGCAGGATTAAGAAAATATTGCACGAGGTGTACATGAGAGGCGATCTATCGTTTCTCGAGTACGGTGCAATAGTAGCCGCCGCCGAGTACCATGTAATGGATGTCGATGGCAAGAAGATTGAGCGTGTTGACCTTGGTGATGGCGTTTTTGCCGACACCATCCTTCACGGTTTGATTAACGAGTAACCTAGAACCGAGAAAGTATCAGATGAATGAACTACAGGAACAAGCTGTGACAGGGTTGGAGGCTCTTCGATTGAACCTAATCGAAGGGTCTCGCGACCACATCATGGTGAGCGCTATCATTATATTGATTGGCGCTGGTGAGGCTGAACTGGCATGGTCAGTTGAGCGTAACATCAAATGGCACAGCATTACCGCTAAGGAAATGGTGATGCCGCTGATTGAAAAATTCATCCGTCACGATGAAGAATCAGTCGGTGTGCCGTTTGGCCAATATTAAGAAAAGGCCGTCTTGACCCGAAAGGGTTGAGGCGGTCTTTTTTATTTGCCCACATGATATTATCTCAGAACCGGGAACCTCGATGCTTAGGTTCTCGGTTCCTGGGTTCTTGGTGCTAGATTATATCGGCCGCCATACTTTGACCCGAGAACCCTAGAACTTTGACGTCAGAGCTTTAGAACTTTTGAGTGAGAGCTTTAGAACCTTCGGGCTTTTGGTTTTATGGTCCTTTTGTATAATTATTATACACTTATTTGAGAGCTTTTGTATTAAAACTATACACTTTGTGTCATAAATGTATAATAATTATACAAAAGTAAACGGATTTAACGGTTTTTAGGTTCGAAGTCTCTCACATAGTATATAC
>JAFDAE010000335.1 GCA_019314005.1 Deltaproteobacteria bacterium
CGGTCAGCGCGGCATCTGAAATAGGATATCCGGTTGTAATGAAAATCGCGTCGCCTGACGTGTTGCACAAAAGCGATATGGGGGGCGTGCGGACCGGGCTTGAAAATGAACGTATGGTGGAAGATGCTTTTTTCGACATTACCTCAAATATCAGGCAACGGCTGCCCAATGCGCGTATCATGGGGGTATTGGTACAGGAGATGATCCGGGGAGGGAAAGAGGTCATACTGGGAATCAGCAACGATATACAGTTTGGCCCCATGATTATGTTCGGTCTTGGCGGAATCTATGTTGAAGTGCTAAAAGATGTGGCATTCAGGATCGTCCCTGTCAGTGTTGAAGATGCTGATGCCATGATAAGGGAGATACGATCATTTCCGCTTCTTCGAGGCGTGCGCGGAGAACCGGCTGCCGACCTTTTGGCCATAAGAAAGAGTATATTATCGCTATCGCAAATGGCTCTCGATTTCCCGGAGATTATAGAGGCCGATATTAATCCGCTTTTGGTCCGCCCCGAGGGGAAAGGGGCAGTGGCGGTGGATGCGAGGTTTACCATACAAGAATAAAATAGTGTCCATACAGAAACGGCATATTTTGCCCCAATACCGCGTTCTCCGCAGGTTTCTATCCTCGACGTAGCGCGGCTACGCCTCCGGTAAAAACCTTTGTGCGGCCTTGTCTTGGGACAAAATCTACCATTTCTGTATGGACACGAAGTAACAAAAGAAAACAATGGCTTGTTGGGGGGAACTCCAACCATTTTGAAAATTTGATATTTGAATTTTGGATTTGTTTCGAATTTCGATATTCGAATTTCGGATTTAATTTCTATACCATATCCATGGCCCACATTATTTTTCTGAACGTTATAATTAAGAGGGAACTGCCATGATTTCTTTATACGTAGCATCAACATCAGGATATTCGGGGAAAAACCTCATAGTGTTGGGGCTCAGTCACCGATTCTTAGAGGACAACATAAAGCTCGGTTACTTTAAGCCGGTTGGTATCTCTCCCGTCAAAGCCAAGGGGGCCCTAACCGACAAGGATGCGTGGGTTATCTATCGCGCTCTTGACCTTGAAGGACCGATTGAGGATTTGTGCCCGGGATTAATAACGTACGATGTCATGATGGAGGCCTACCAACACGATATAGAGGGGCTTGAAGAACGTATAACGACCGTTTTTAAACGTATCTCCGAGGGAAAAGATCTTGTCCTAATGAGCGGTTCAGGCTCGCTGGCTTCCGGCAAGTTCCTGAATTTATCGGGATTTCAGATTGTGGAAAAGCTTGATAGCAAAGTACTTCTTGTTGATCAATACGAAAAAGAATTTTTCTTGGATGCTGTATTAGATGCCCGGGACCGCTTGGGGGAAAGGCTAATCGGTTTAATTATTAATAACGTAGATGCAGAACTGCGAGATATGGTGAGAGACCATATTGTCCCCTTCCTCCAGAGAAAAGGGGTCCCGGTGTTGGGTATAATACCACACCATACAGTTTTAGGGGCTGTCATGGTCGAAGATATAGTGGAGAGACTCGGCGCTGACGTGCTGTGTTGTAAGGATAAGCTGGAGGAACTTGTAGAAAATTTTTTGATCGGCGGAATGCAGGTAGACAAGTTTATTGAATACGCGCGAAAGACACGAAATAATGCGGTCATTGTAGGGGGAGACCGCTCTGATGTTCAACTGGCTGCCATAGAGACCCACGCCAAATGCATTATTTTGACAGGCAACCTGTATCCGAATGAAATTGTGGTATCAAAGGCTGAAATGAACGGTGTCCCAATGTTGGTAGTGAGGGGCGATACCTATACCGTGACCAAAACAGTCGGTGAGCTGTCACGTAAGCTTCGTCTCCGAGAAAGGGAAAAAGTAGAGGCGGGGGTACATCTAATAGATGAAGGAGTTGACTTTGATCGTCTATACAGGTTATTAGGGATAAAAGTCTAAGAGGAACTGTAGAATGGCAAACGAAAAGGTAATCCTTAAGGCCAAAGACATTGATCGAATTCTTACCAGAATGACCCATGAGATACTGGAAACCCATAAGGGCGTAAAAGATCTCGTATTGATCGGTATCCGTACAGGAGGAGTCTACCTGGCCGACCGCATACAGAAAAAGATCTCTGAAATAGAAGATGTCCTTGTACCAAAAGGTGATATTGACATTAATCTGTACCGGGACGATTGGACCCGTATCAGTCATCAACCGGTCATCCAGAAGACAGAAATTCCTTTCTCCCTGGACGACCAAAAGGTGATTTTGGTCGATGATGTCCTGTTTACCGGACGGACTGTCCGCGCTGCCATGGATGTTCTAATCGACTTTGGCCGCCCAAAACGCATTGAACTCGCAGTCCTTATCGACAGGGGGCACCGAGAACTTCCGATTGACGCTAATTATGTGGGGAAGCATATTGAAACAATATATGATACGACAGTCAATGTTTATCTAAAAGAGCTGGCCAAGAAGGATGAAGTGGTAATAACTCAACAGTGACCAAGAAAATGAAACTACAAGATTGCTTTAAAAAATATACTTACGAACTCGACAAAGTTATTTCGCCTGAGGAGACTGTACAAAAGGTCAGGGATCGACTTAAAGATTCAGGCATTGATATCCTGGAAAAACTTGTTCGTAGTGATACGGGACGTCTTGATATTCCGGTCTACCTCAGTATGTGTGGAACGGATGCGGTGAGGACGATCGGCACACGCAAACAGATGGGAAAGGGCGGAACACCGGATCAAGCCCGGGCAAGCGCCCTGATGGAACTTGTAGAACGATTCAGTTTTTTTAGTTTTATGCATGAAAATCAATTCCTCGAAACAACTTACGGCGCGATCAAAGACCATGCTCTTCCATTTCATCATATCCCTCTTTCTGTACATGACCCTGAACCGGAAACAGAAGCAGCGTCAAAATTATTTGAAAATTTACCACTTACATGGACAAAA
>JAFDAE010000058.1 GCA_019314005.1 Deltaproteobacteria bacterium
CACAAAAATCCCCGGCCTCGACGTGTCTAATGGCGCAAACGGATGAGTGGCACAAAAATCATACTTATTAATATCAATGCCACAGGTCTTTGCCAGTTCATCAGCTCCTTCAGGGGCATCCAACCCGACTGAGAGGACAATCATGTCAAAGGATTCACCATGGTGAACACCCTTGCCGTCCACATATGCTACCCGTATTTGATCACCGTCTTCCCTAACTCCGGCGATACGTCCTCTGACAAATTTTAATCCGTACTTTTCCCTTGCCCGCTCTCTGGAGGCATCGAACTCTTTGCCCTGAGTCCTCATATCCATGTAAAAGATGCTGATGTCGAGCTCAGGATCATGTTCTTTTGCCACCGAGGCTTCTTTAACGGCATACATGCAGCATACCGAGGAACAGTACCCATTCCCGCAGGTCACGTCCCTTGACCCGATACACTGGAGAAATGCAATCCGTTTCGGGTGACGCTGATCCGAAGGTCTGATAAGCGACCCTTCCGTGGGACCTGCCGCGCTCGTCAATCGTTCAAACTCAAGGCTTGTAACCACGTCAGGGTATATGCCAAAGCCGTAGCGCTCAAGGACATCTTCATCAATCCTGCCGAACCCGGGAGCCAGTATGACCGATCCCACTGATAGCTCATGTTCTTCATCCGTTTGATTAAAATCAATAGCCTGTGCCTGGCAGGTCGAAACGCAGATGCGGCACATCTCATGATTGAGAAAAAGGCACTCTCTAGGATCAATGTAAAAACTCGACGGTATTGCCTGGGGATAGTCCTTATGCAGGTTCTTGGTCAGCGCCAATCCTTCATTGAAGAAATCGGTCGTTATGACCGGACAGTACATGGTACAGATCCCGCAGGCAGTGCAAAGGTCTTCATTGATATAACGCGGGGTAGTATGTACGCGGGCAGTAAAATTCCCTGCCTCTCCCTGTACAGATTCCAATCGGGCGTTTGTCAAGATCTTGATGTTTGGAGACCGACCGGCCTCAACTAATTTAGGCCCGAGTATTCAGATAGAACAGTCATTGGTGGGGAAGGTCTTGTCCAACCGTGCCATTGCCCCGCCAATAGATGCGGACTTTTCAACCAGGTACACAAAATAACCCAGTTCTGATAAGTCCAAAGACGCCTGAATACCGGCCACACCGCCGCCCACAACAAGGACAGCGCCCTTTTTTGCTGCTTGATTCTCTTTCATAATTACAACTCGCGTCTCATTTCCATATCAAAAAGTACCCTTTCCTGCTTCTCCTGAATACCAAGGGTCTCCCGTTTTGCCTCAATGGCTTGTATCATTAATTGTGCCATCTTTACCGGATCCTCTTCAACATCCCATTTCCCCCCATATTCTTCAGCAATGCCGCCGAAGAGATAATCGGTCAGCACCTTACTGTTAGTTGTAGGGAATGTGCGGCCAAATACCACATAGAAACCGCTTGCAACACAATACTGGCCTATTGATATTGCTTTTTCACTCATCCACTCCGGCGCGCACCCTGCTCCCGGAATTTCACTAATGTCGTCGCCAAGGCCGCCTTCTTTGACGATCTCAGTCGCGGCAATCAAGATACGGCTGTTGTCCACACATGATCCCATGTGCAATACCGGGGGCATACCCACGGTCTCACATACCGACCTCAAACCCGGCCCGGCCAGCTCAGCAGCCTCGGGGCGCAAGAGCCCCGCGCGTCCGCATGCAGTGGCAGCACAACCTGTGACAAGAACCAGGATATTGTTTTTAATCAACTCCTTTGCCACTGTAGTATGCACATATCCTGAGCGGGCACGCATGCTGTCACATCCGACAACCGCGCCAACCCCCCGAATACGGCCATTGATAATATTATCATTCAAGGGACGATATGACGCCCGGAAGGCGCCCCCCAACATGTGATTAATAGTTTCGTGACTGAATCCTGCAACTACGTCCATCTTATTTTGAGGAATATTGACCTTTCCTCTCCGGGGATACCGGTCAATCGCCCGCTGGACAATTTTCCGAGCTGTGTCCAACGCGTTATGATGATGCACTTCAATGTGCGTAGCGCCTGGTATTTTAGCCCTGTCAGAAGTAGTAATCACCTCGGTATGAAAACATCCGGCCACAACCGGCAAAGACTGCATGATACATTGAACGTCCACGACCATTGCCTCTATCGCGCCGGTCGCAAGGACGATTTCCTGTTGAATAAAGCTTCCCGCGATAGGGATTCCGTGACGCATGAGAATCTCATTACCAGTACAGCAGACACCGGCTAAATTGATCCCCTTAGCCCCGACCTTTTTGGCAGCCTCGATCATCTTGGGATCCTGGACAACCAATGCCATCGCTTCAGACAGTATAGGTTCATGACCGTGTACGATTATGTTGACCTCGTCTTCGGCAAGGACGCCGAGATTGACTACCGACCGGGTCGGGACAGGTGTTCCGAACATGATGTCCTGCAGTTCGGTCGATATCATGGATCCGCCCCATCCGTCCGCCAGTGCGCAGCGGGTCGCCTGGAAAATCAAATTCTTATAGTCCTGATCAGTCCCCATGTGGGTCCTGTGCATAACCTCTACCACTTCCCGCTGTATACCCCGCGGGGCAACACCCAACTTTTTCCACAACTCCTGCCGTTTTTCAGAGGCTCTCCGTGTACAGTAGATGCCTCCTTCCTGCTTCCCGAATTCAGCCAAGGCCTTTTCACCGAGCTCAATAGCGATATCTTTCTTGCTCCGGCCTTCGGTCTTAATCTCAAAGAGCTCTGCCATCGCGCGGAGCTTCTTTTCGTCTTTGATTTCGTACTCGGATTCTCCCTTGGCCGCGGCCAGAAAAGCCATTGCCGTCTCCAGGGCATGGTCCATGTGGGCGGACGCTCCTGCAGCCACCATACGGGCAAAGTTACGCGCCGCTACCGTGGCGGGAGTAGCCCCGCAGAGCCCAATCGATTCAGGGATATCCTCAATCATCATACATGGCCCAAAGGAGCAGGTGCGACAGCACGTTCCTCCCTGGCCGAAAAGGCACGGCTCAATGGCACGGCTCCCCATCCGCTGTATGTAGGTAACAACACCCTGGCCTTCAGCCTCTTTCGCAACACAGGTGCTTCCCTCGCAATCAATACCGAGACACCGGGGCGCTACGCCAATGGGAGTTCTTTTTGTTGCCATAATATTTTAATCCTCCAATGTATTCCTTGCCGCCTCCACCGTATTCTTCATCAGCATGACGATTGTCATGGGGCCTACGCCACCGGGCACCGGTGTAATGGCAGCGGCTTTTTCTTTCACAGAATCGAAGTCTACGTCGCCGACTAAAATCGATTTGCCCTCAGGGGTCTGTCCTATCCGGTTCACGCCTACGTCAATCACTACGACCCCTTCCTTTACCATGTCTCCGGTAACGGTCTTAGGATAACCGGTAGCTACGATCAGGATGTCCGCCCGCTTTGTGTGAAAAGCAAGGTCTTTTGTTCTTGTATGGCACAGCGTCACTGTTGCGTTGCCGGCCGGTCGTTTCTGGAGCATCAGATTGAGGACAGGTTTCCCCACGATGTTGCTCCTTCCCACAATCACCACCTCTGCGCCCTCTGTTTGCACACCGGAACGGGCCAGAAGCTCCAGTACTCCATGGGGGGTACAGGGAAGAAAACACTTTTCCCCGACCACCATCTTTCCCACATTCACCGGGTGAAAACCATCTACATCTTTCTCGGGATTAATGGCATAGAGAACGCGGGCTTCATTTATATGTTTTGGAAGAGGAAGCTGCACCAATATCCCGTGAATCTGTGGGTCGTTGTTTAATTTCTCAATTAATGAAAGAAGGTCTTCCTCCGAGGTATCAACAGACAAATCGATTCTTCTCGAATAGATTCCAAGATTGTTACACGACTTCTCTTTCTGACCCACATATACTTGCGAGGCCGGATCCTCGCCTACGAGAACTGTAGCCAAGCCAGGAGTCACACCGTGCTTCTCTTTTAGTTCCGCGACCTCTTTTTTCAGCTCTTCCCGCATCTGTTTAGCAGTCTCGGTTCCACTGATGATTTTTGCAGACATTATCTTAATCCCCCATATAATTGACTATTGTCGATTGAAGATTGTCTATTTGAGGTTGACAGTCCAATCTTCAATCGTCATTCTTCAATCGTCAATCTAAAAAAGCCCCTTTACCTTTCCGGTCTCCACATCTACATCAACGCGGCGAAAGGCCGGGTTTGAGCTGGTTCCCGGCATCAAGCTGATGGTGCCTGCGCAGGGACACAGAAACTTCGCCCCAGAGTAAATCATCACGTCGCGAATCGGCAGTGTCCATCCCTTGGGAACCCCCTTCAAAGCCGGATCGTGTGTAAGGCTGAGATGGGTCTTGACCATCATGGTGGCGTAGTCATCATATTTAGAGTCCGCCTCAAGCATCTTGGCCTTGGCCTCAGCCTCGGGTGACCAGGCAACCCCGTCCGCGCCGTACACTTCCTTGGCAATCTTTTCCACTCGGTCGCGAAGTTTCATCTCCAGAGGATAGAGATGTTTGAAATCGGTCTTTTCGTTACAGGCATCAATAACCGCGTCGGCGAATTCCAGGGCTCCGTCACCCCCATGCTCCCAGTGGGTAGATTTGGCACAACGCGCTCCTGCCGCCTCGGCCACCTTTCTGACCGCTGCAATCTCATCATCCGTATCGGTATGGAAACAGTTGATGCACACCACCGGATTTATCCCTGCCTTGCGCACAGTATTGATATGGTGGACCATGTTCGCGCAACCCTTTTCCACCAACCCCACATTCTCCTTAATGTACGCTTCATCAAGCGGCAGACCCGCAACAACCTTGGGGCCTCCACCGTGCATCTTAAGGGCGCGGATGGTAGTCGTCAGGACAGAGACATGGGGTTTCAGTCCGCTGTACCGGCACTTGACATTCCAGAATTTTTCAAAGCCGATGTCCGCACCAAAACCGCTCTCGGTTACATGATAGTCAAACATCTTAAGCCCTATGCGGTCCGAGATGATGGAAGACTGTCCCACGGCGATGTTGGCAAAAGGCCCGGCATGTACCATACAGGGTTGGTACTCGGCAGTGCACATGAGTGTTGGATTGATCGTATTGCGCATCCATGCGGTCATGGCGCCGCCTACTTCCAAATCGCCCGTAGTGACCGGCTTGCCGCTCTTGTCAAAGGCCACGGTAATTTCGTCGAGACGTTTTCTCAAGTCTGCCAGATCCCGGATAATGGAAAGAATGGCCATACATTCGGAACCCACGGCAATGCCGAACTTGGACTTCATGGTAAATCCGTCAAAACGCCCGCCGATTCCGATAATGATATCTCTCAAGGCCTGGGCACAGTAGTCGATGATCCAACCCATTTCAACGCGGGTAGGATCGACGTCGAGACGACGCATATTGGTCAGCCTTTTCAATTGTTCGTCATTGTAGTTGCGCTCGTGCTGCATGCGGGCCGTAAGAGCGACCATGGCGAGATTGTGGGCGTTCATAATGTCATTGATATCGCCCGTAAGCCCCAGGGAAAATTCGGTCATGGGAATAAGGAGGGATATGCCGCCTCCGGCCGCGGTGCCCTTGATATTCATGGTAGGGCCGCCTGAAGGCTGCCTGAGAGCGCCGCCGACGTTTACGCCACGCTTGCCGAGACCTTCCATAAGGCCGCATGAAGTAGTACTCTTTCCTTCGCCCAACGGCGTGGGAGTAATGGCGGTAACTTCTATGTACTTTCCGTCGGGTTTGTCTTTGAGGCGGTCAATAATTTTGAGGAAGTCAAGCTTTGCCAGCCTACCCATGGGAAGGACCTCTTCTTTTTGGAGGCCAAGTTTTTCCCTCCACTCATCCGGCATAGGCATGTTCTTTTCAGCATCTTCAGAAATCTGCCAATCTTTGTACTTAGTTGGATCAAGAGCCATAATCAGTCTCCTTTTCTTGCGATTAGTCGAGTCGTTGAATGGTTTCTCTTAGCCGCCCGTTTGGCTACTCGGTTACTTGACTACAATCAAGGGTCCTTTTAACAATTGACTTCAATTCATCCGGGATAAAAGGTTTTTTAAGATACGCGGAGGCCCTTCCTTTACTTATAACCTCCTTGTCCAGATCAATAGTGGTACTGCCTGTAATCACCACCTTCTGAATCTTTGGGTCCATCCTGTTTAACAGGTCTATCACCTCAAGCCCGGAAACACCCGGCATATTAAGATCGATTAACACTAAATCAGGCCGACACCTTTTCACCTCAGCCAGACCCGTATCACCATTAGGAGCCGTCAGAACCCTGTATCCTGCTTTTGACAAAACTTGAAAACAAGAATCTCTTGTGGCCTCCTCATCGTCAACAATGAGGATTAGCTTCTTACACCCTGAACCAGGTACCGGCATAAACCTTCCTCGCATACAATGAAACTTTTGCAATATGCTAAGTACCAGTTCAGATGCTATTTTGGTGCCAAACCATACAACAGAAATAAATTGATTGCAAGTAAAATATAATAGATTGATTTAACAATAGAATACACAGAAACACATTGTTCTTTTTTACACAAGCAATGACGGGCAACTTTTGAGGTGGGGAATTTTGCCTCATTGTCTGGAGCGCAACTACCCAGCATCTGAAACTACCGGATTATGGAAAAAGAGGGCGTCAGGAATTGGTAAATTCAGCAATTAAAAGAAGGAGGCTGTCCGAGAATTATGTCCGTCACGAAAAAGAGTGAGAACGAGACAAAATTTTCGGACAGCCTCCTAGTTCACACCGAAAGCTCCAACATCTTCTTAACAGCCTTAAAGGCAGGTATCCTTATAGCTTCAGGAACCTTGATGATATGTTCCATGTTCTCAAGGGCGCGCAGGACATCGGCAAGGTGCGTACGCTTCATGTCTTCGCAGATCAATCCTTCCCAGGCCAGGTAGAATTTCTTGCCGGGATTATCGCGTTGCATGGGGTAAAGGAGCCCTTCTTCGGTGCCGACAATAAACGATTCTATATCTGACTTGCGGGCATAGGAAAGCATTCCCGAAGTGCTGAAAATCTTATCAGCGAGTTCCAAAACCTCTGAACTGCACTCTGGATGGGCCATAAATACTGCTTCAGGATGAGCTGCTTTTGTCTCCAACACATCTTCCCGCGTCATCCTGTCGTGAATGGGACAACAACCGTCCCAGAAAAGGATTTTTTTGTCGGTCTTTGTTGCCACATATTTGGCCAGGTTTCTGTCCGGAGTCATTAAAACCGTGTCCGCGTCCAGACTGTTTACCACCTCTATTGCATTGGCGGACGTGCAACATATATCGCTTAAGGCCTTTACCGAAGCAGGGGAATTGACATACGTAACCACAGGCACTCCGGGCAGTTCGGCCTTTCTCTTTGATAGCGTCTCCGGGGTAATATCATCCGCCATCGGGCACCCGGCATTCAGGACCGGAAGGATCACCATCTTGTCCGGACAGGCAATTGATGCGGTCTCCGCCATAAAATGAACACCACAGAACACAATGACTTCGGCATCTGTCTTTGACGCCTTAAGGCTCAACTCAAGAGAGTCTCCGCATAGATCGGCTACATCCTGGATCTCGGGCCTTTGATAGTTGTGTGCCAGCAAGATGGCTTTTTTTTCTCTTAATAACTTTCGTATCCTGTTGTGCACTCTTACTGTACCGCCTCCTCTCCGGCCATTTCTACCACCTCGGTCCCTTTTGGAACTTCAAAGACAAAAAAGGATGGTTTTAGATTCTGGTTGAACTGAACATTTTCGAACGCAATCATGGTAGTGTCGCCAAAGGGATTAAAGACCTTTGAACGAACGATATTAAAGGTATCCTTTGATATCCAGAGATAGAGATATGACAGGTTCGATCTCGGAACATTAGGGGTCAACTTTAAAAGATATTGGTCATCCCGCACCTTCTCACTCGTTGAACCGAGGAAACGGATCTGGAATTGGGAGCGCAGTATCGTAATATCGGACAAGAAGCTTAAGCCCTCGCCACCCCCGAAATAATCCGCCGCCCGGCCGACCGCCACCTGGGCTTCATCCGGACGATACATCCACAATGTCTTTCCATCGGTAACGATGGTCTGCCTTTCAGGGGCCTCATAATCCCAACGCATCATATCCGGTTTTTTGAAATAGACCTTCCCGTTTGCCTTATCAGTTATATCCATTGCCTTGAGCGTCGACTCTTGAAAAAAGCCGGCCTGGCAATCAGGCGAAGCATACCGCGCTTCCACACGGTCTACCACCTCTGAAACGGTAAGAGCCCAGGAATTAAAAGCAACACACCCAAGCAACATAATCACATAACAAATGGTTCGCTTAACCATAACTATCTCCATAGTTGATCTAAGCCCTAAACCAAGATCAAGGCCACTACGCACTTTTGTTGTTAATGTATTTGCAAAAATCCGAAATCCGAATATCGAAATTCGAAACAAATCTGAAATTCAAATATCAAATGTCCAAAACGTTATTCAATCTCACGCAGTACCGCATTCCTTGCGAATGAAGAGTAAAATCTTCCAAGTCATCTTGTTTTTGTTTCAGATTTTGAGTTTTGGTCATTTGAATTTGTTTCGGATTTCGTGCTTCGGATTTCGGATTTCACGGTCCCTATTCAAAATCCTTTCGCCAATACCTCTCTCGGTTTGCTCCCGTCAGATGGACCCACCACGCCGTCTCTTTCCATCATCTCTATCATTCGGGCGGCGCGATTATATCCCACGCGGAGCTTTCTTTGCAACATAGAAATGGATGCCTGACGTGTCTGTGTAACAATCTCCACTGCCTCATCATATCTTTCGTCGTATTCGTCATCTCCGTTTTTAGCCTTGTCTGCCGGTCTGCTCTCCAAGACACTCTTATCATAATCCGGTTTCCCCTGTTTCTTAAGAAACTCTACAATCCTCTTAATCTCGGGTTCTGAAATATGCGCGCCGTGAATCCTCTGAAGCTTTGCCGTGCCGGGGGGAAGAAAGAGCATGTCACCGGCGCCCAAGAGGCTTTCCGCCCCGTTGGCGTCAAGAATAGTCCTGGAATCGGTCTTTGAAGAGACCTGAAAAGAGATCCTCGCCGGCAGGTTCGCTTTAATGACCCCGGTCAAAACATCTACCGAAGGCCTCTGGGTAGCGATCAACAAATGAATCCCGGCCGCTCTGGCCATCTGCGAAAGCCGAGTAATGGCCACTTCGACATCGCGAGAAGCCACCATCATCAGGTCGGCCAGCTCATCAATGACCACGACGATGCAAGGCATTTTCTCATGTTTTATCTCCTCATCCCCTGTCTTCTTCGTACTCTTCAGCCCTTTTTTGACCTTGTAGTTATAACGGTCGACATTTCGAACCCCCATCTCTGCCATTAATTCGTATCGGTGTTCCATCTCCTGCACCGCCCAGTAAAGAGCATTTGTCGCTTTTTTGGGATCGGTTACAACCGGTGTTATCAGATGGGGGATACCGTCATAGATCGAAAGCTCTATCCGCTTTGGATCGATCATTATCATCTTCACTTCATCGGGTGTAGACTTGTAAAGCATGCTACAAATCATGGAGTTCAAAGCAACACTCTTTCCGGTTCCGGTCGCGCCTGCAATCAGTAAATGCGGCATTTTGGCCAGATCGGTCGCGATAGAATGCCCAGCAATGTCCTTTCCAAGGACAACGGTAAGTTTTGATTCACAACTCTGAAAGGAACTGTCCATAAGGATCTCTTTTAATTTCACCACAGCTCTGTCTGAATTTGGAATCTCAACTCCAATAGCCGCCTTGCCGGGGATCGGGGCAACAATGCGAATACTGGTCGCCCTTAATGACAAAGCAAGATCATCGGTCAGATTTACAATC